>CAYJEM010000028.1:0-23799 GCA_964369175.1 uncultured Erysipelotrichales bacterium
ACTATTCGTTACTAACCCTAATATTTTACTTATTAAAAATAGAAATATATTCTTGTGCACTGTTTTTCCAATCCATTTTTGCAGTCATGGCTTGTTTAACAAGTAAGCTCCATACTTCTGTATCTTGATATACTTCAATTGCATATCTAATGGTATCCATCATTTCATGTGCATTATAATTTGCAAACCCAAATCCAGTACCAGCATTAGTGTATTTATTATAGTTTTGGACAGTGTCTTTTAAACCACCTGTTTCACGAACGATTGGAAGAGTTCCATAACGCATTGACATCATTTGCGAAAGACCACAAGGTTCAAATAACGATGGCATTAAGAAAATATCACATGCACTATAAATACGACAAGATAACCCAAAGTTATATTGCAAAGATAATGCAAAATTCTCTGGATATTTATCTGCAAAATATTTAAATGCTTCTTCATATTGGTAATCACCAGCACCTAACAATACTACTTGTACATCTTCACTCAATAATTCATTCATTTGATTTAAGATTAAGTCGATTCCTTTTTGCCAAGTAAGACGAGTTACAATCCCAATTAATGGGACATCTTTGACTTCTAATCCCATTTCCTCTTGTAACTTTGCCTTACATACAGCCTTATTTGCAACATCATCTATTGAAAAGTTTGCAACAATATTTGGATCAGTTTCTGGATTATTTACAACGTAATCAATTCCGTTAACAATTCCATATACATCATCTTTTCGATATTGTAAGATATATTGTAAACCTTCACCAAATTCATTTGTCATAATCTCTTTTGCATAAGTAGGAGATACTGTTGTTATATGATTACTATAAGTAATTGCAGCCTTCATCATATTAAAACACTCATCATTACGTAAGTTACCATTAAAGTATAATTCATATGGTAACCCAAATAGTGTATCTATTAATCTAGGGTCTGCTTTTCCTTGATATGCAATATTATGAATTGTAAATATTGTTTTAATATTTTCATAATATGTATGATACTGATATTTTTCATAGTATAAAGGAATAATCATCGCTGTTTGCCAGTCATGACAATGCAATACATCAACATCCAATTGTAAATGTGATATTAATTCCAATACTGCAAAATCAAAGAATGCAAACCTTTCATAATCATCATCATAACTATATAAACCAGGACGTTTGAAATAATCTTCATTATCAATAAAATAATAACGAATACCATCTTTTTCTGTAGTAAATACACCACAGTATTTTTTATGCCATCCCATATAAATATCGTAGTCTGTTACATACTCTAATTCTTTAATCCCTTTGATATCTTGATACATTGGAAGGACAACAGTACAACTGTTTCCTTCTTCATGCAACGCTTGTGGTAATGAACCTAGTACATCTGCCAGTCCCCCACTTTTTATAAATGGTGCACATTCGCTAGTTGCCATTAAAATATTCATTAAACAACATCCCCTTCTTTAATATATAGTGGTTCAGTTGCTGTTCCTTTTAATTCTTTACATACTTCTACTTTACTATTTTTGTCAATAATGACATTTTCTAAATAAGCACCTTCACATACTGTTGATCCAGTAAAGATGATACAGTTTTTAACAACTGCATTTTTACCAATAATTACATTACGACCAATAATACTGTTATCTACTGTTCCATCAATAATTGCCCCATTAGCTACAATTCCACGTTCAATCTTCGAATTAGAAAGATACTTTGATGGTGGTGTATCACTAGTACGAGTATAAATTCCCCAATTTGATTTAAACACTTGGCTAAATACATCTAAATTCAAGAAATCTAAAGATGTTTTAAAGAATCCTTCCATTGAATGAATCCCTCTAGCAAACCCTTTATATTCGTAACTATCAATTGATTCTTCATCACATAAATATGACAAGATATCAGCTAGTGTAAAGAATGTACTAATTGCATTGGCTTTTTTTATAATCTTATCTAAATAATCCATACTAATTACATAAGTTTGTAAAGCGATTTTTCTCTTTGAAAAATTCCCTTTATTCTTAACCATTTTAGTAACTTTTCCTGCATCAGTTTCAATATAATATTCACCAATGAATTCTTTATCACAATCATCAACCTCTTTGTAAACAACAGTTACTTTAGAACCATTTTTCTCATGTTGTCTAACAACCGCATTATAATCCATCGTTGTTAAAATATGTGCTGGTGCAAATACTACATAATCTGCCTTACTCTTTTTAAAGAAATCAATATTTTCAATAATATTATTTATATCATGATTATAGTGTGGATTATTAGCATACATTTCATTATATAATAATGAAAGTCCACCAGACTTTGAATTTAAGTTCCAATAGTTACCAGAACCTAAGTGTTTAAATAATGAACGTGGTTTTTCTTTGATTAAAATCCCAACCATATCAATATTTGAATTTGACATATTTGATAATACAAAGTCAACTAAAGCATAACGACCTAAAAAGCTTACAGAGGCTACAGGTCTTTTTCTTGTTAATTCTCCAAAACTTACTTCACTATGTAAGTTTACAACACCGATTGTTTTTGGCATATCTATTCTCCCCCTTAATTATTAGAAACCAATTTCACATCTTTTGCTTCTTTATTAATGACTGTTCCTGCTTTTACAACAACACCTTCATCAATAATTGATTTATATACCTGGGCTCCTTCTTCAATTAATGCTCCTGGCATAATAACAGAATCAACGATTTTAGCACCAGCACCAACATGTACACTATCAAATAATACTGATCCTTCTACCTCGCCATCAATAATACATCCTTGGGTAACCATTGAATTTACAACATTCCCTTGGTAACTAATTATTTGTGGATAACTATTTGTATCACTAGTATAAATTTTCCAATCTTTTTTAAAGTTATATAAATCTAAAGATTCATCACTTAATAAATCAATATTGGCTTGCCATAAACTTTCAACTGTACCAACATCTTTCCAATATCCTGCATATTCATATGCAAACATTTTTTTGCCATCATTTAACATATTCGGGATAATGTTCATACCAAAGTCATGCTTACTATTTTCATCGGCAGCATCAGCAACTAAGTATTTCTTTAACTCACTATATGTAAAGATATAAATCCCCATTGATGCTAATGTTGATTTTGGATGCTCTGGTTTTTCTTCAAATTCATAAATTGTAAAATCATCATTTACATTCATAATCCCAAAACGACTTGCTTCCTCCATCGATACATTCAATACTGCAATTGTACAATCTGCTTTTTCTTTTTTGTGAACACGTAACATCTTTTCATAATCCATCTTGTAAATATGATCCCCGGATAAGATAAGAACATATTCAGGTGAATGTTCATCAAGATAACTAAGATTTTGATAAATAGCATCCGCCGTACCTACATACCAAGTTGCACCAACTTCCCCTCTTTCACGAGCAGGTAAATTTGCTGCTGAAGACTTTGAACCACTAAGCCCCCATTTAACACCAGAACCTACATATGAACCAAGTAATACTGATTCATATTGCGTCAATACTCCCACTGTATCAATTCCTGAATTGGCACAGTTACTAAGTGGAAAATCAATAATACGATATTTTCCTCCAAAATACACAGCAGGTTTTGCGACTTTTGCTGTTAAAGCTTCTAGTCTCGTTCCTCTTCCACCTGCTAAAATCATTGCCACTGTTTCTTTAGACATATTCTTTCTCCCTTCATTTTGTTACATCTAAAACGACAACACTATATGGTGATAATAACAATTGTTCATCCTCTTCTACCGTCTCCTTGCAAGAAGACAACGCTACTTGTAAGTCACCTAATGGGAATGTTGTAACATACCCCTTTAAGTTACATACAATAACAATTCTTTCATCTTCATCATTAAATTCAACAATGCACTGCATTGCATCATTTTGATGTATAGAAATATTGTTTACATCATAGCTTCTTAAAATTGGATGCTGCCCTCTATAGCTAATCAATTGTTTCACCCAGTGTACTTCTGCTAAAAAATAATCTTTATACTCCCAATCTATTCCATTAATACCATCACCTGCATTATACGAGTTTTCATTACCTTTTTTTGTACGACAAAATTCTTGTCCACTATGTATAAATGTAGTACCTGGCAATAGTATTAAAATTGCATTTAAAATACTTTGTCTCTTGACTGCTTCTGACTGCTCTTGTTTTAAATAATATGTTAAATAATCAAATAATGTCATGTTATCATGACACGCTATATAATTGATTGATTGTTCAATTGGTAGTCTTTGAATTCTATCAACGAACATTCTTCGAAAGGCATCGAAGGAACCATTATTTCCAGAAAAATATCCTATATTTTGATAATCATATTGATTGGGACCTTTAATAACATTTCTAAAATAATCATTAAAGAATCCTACTGTTGGTAACGCATCAAAGTTATCTAACATTGCTTTTTTACTTTCTAAAAGCATTGTTGGCATATTCCATCCTTCACCATATATTAGAAAATACGGATTTTTTTCTAAACATGTTGATGCAATTTCATCCATTGTATCAACATCTAATATTCCCATCAAATCAAATCGAAATCCATCAACTCCATAAATATCTTGCCAGCGTTTGGACATATCTACTAAATACTTACGCACCATTAAACTAGCACTATTTATATCATTCGAACAAAATGAACCATTAGACATAATACCTTTATCATCATTTCTAAAATAATAGTAAGGAACTAATGTCTGAAAACTTGAACGTTTAACATCGTAAACATGATTAAATACTAAATCCATAACAACGTGAAGATCATGATGATGACAAGTGTTAATCATCTCGATGCATTCATTAATACGTTTATATGGATCTTTGGGATTAATACAATACATTCCTTCAACAACACCAAAGTGTTCAGGATCATAACCCCAATTATATAAATCCACTTCTTGAGTTTCATCTACACTCGTAAAATCATGAATCGGCATTAATTGGATATGACTAACTCCTAAATCTAAGAGATAGTCAAAACCAACATGATGTCCTTTTGATGATGTAAGTCCTTTTTTGGTAAAAGATTCAAACGTTCCTGGATGTTCAACATCCAATAAACTTGTAAAATCACGGATACTAGTTTCATAAATAATTGCATCTGCCTTATCTACCTTAGACTTGGTTTCTGTTTTCTTAGTAATCTTTTCTAAATCAATTACACAACTGTAACGACCATTTTCACTACTACTATATCCATACGGATCTACACATGCAGAGTAGTTTCGACCATTGTGTGATACAACATAATTGTAATTACAACCATCTAAATCATCTTCAACAGTCACTTCATAAATACTTCCGGTTCTTTTCATTTGCTTTGTGTGTATTTCATCATTTTTAATGTATTCAAGATATACCCTACAAGCTAATGGTGTCCATACTTTAAAAGTTGTCTTCTCTTTTGTGTAATATGATCCTAAATCATCATCAGTATATGCATAATACGTATCAAATAATGGATCATTAACTATTCCTCTTGGTTCTAATGAACGAACTAGACCATAATTATTTCTAATTTCATAGGCATAGCCCAACTTTACTTCATCAACTTTAAGAAAATATACATGGGTATTATCTCTTTGAAATGATTCGTCAATTTGTAATACTTCAACCGTTTGTGTGTCAACGTTAACTAGATAAAACGCTGATACATTTCCTTGATAGTAGTTACAATCTACGTACACACAAATTCTATCTACCCGATCCAAAAATGCTACCATTAAATCTAACTGCCCCATAAATCTATCCATAAGAGCTCCTTTATTGACTACTATATTCTATTCATCAATTTTTTTAATATGCCAGATTTCATGTGCATATTGTTCAATTGTTCGATCTGATGAGAAATATCCAGACTTTGCAATATTTATTAAACAACTTCTTGCAAAAGCTGATTGATCACGATACATTCTTTCAACTTGATCTTGTGCACGAACATAATCATCAAAATCTTTTAGTAAGAAATACTGATCATTGTAATTCATTAATTCTTCAAAAATAACTCTAAATTCTTCTGGAGAAGTACCCCACATACCGCTGATAAGTGAATCAATTACATATTTTATACGAATATCGTTTTGATAGTATTCCCATGAACGATACGTATTTGAACACGCAAGTTCTTGTACTTCTTCTTCAGACATTCCAAAGATAATACTATTTTCATCACCAACTAAACCATGAATTTCAACATTTGCACCATCCATTGTTCCTAGTGTCAATGCACCATTCATCATTAGCTTCATATTTCCCGTTCCACTTGCTTCTTTACCAGCAGTTGATATCTGTTGTGAAATATTTGCTGCTGGGATAATTTTTTCAGCTAGCGTTACCCCATAGTTTTCAATAAATACGACTTTAATATATTTTGATACTTCAGGGTCATTATTAATTGTTGCTGCAACACTATTTATTAGTTTAATAACCTTTTTAGCAAAAAAGTATGAAGGTGCAGCCTTAGCTCCAAATACAAATGTACGTGGATATGGTTTTTTATCTGGATTTTGTTTGCATTCTAGGTATAAATGGATGATATACATCACATTTAATAATTGACGTTTGTATCCATGAAGTCGCTTGATTTGAATATCAAAAATAGAATCTGTATCAATAACAATACCATTATGTTCTTGAATATACTTTGCAAGTTCTACTTTCTTCTTTACCTTCATTGATAAAAATTTTTCTTGAACTACTGGATCGTCTACATACTCCATTAACTTTTCTAATTTTTCTGGATGATATATCCACTCATTGCCAATCGTTTCATCTAACAAGTTAGCTAATGGTCGATTGCAATATTGTAACCAACGACGGTGCGTTACACCATTTGTCTTATTATTGAATTTATAAGGATATAACCTTGCAAATGCAGCCATTTCACGTTCTTTTAGTAAGTCAGAGTGGATACGAGCAACCCCGTTAACACTAAAACTCCCTACAACCGCTAAGTGTGCCATGTGTACTTGACCATCTTTTAAAATTAACACTTGTTGTAAGATACCTTCATCATTACCGGTACATTCTTTTACAAAACCTACAAAGCGACGATTTATCTCTTCAACAATCATATAAATACGTGGTAACAATCCTCTAAATATATCAATTGGCCACTTTTCTAATGCCTCACTTAATAATGTATGGTTTGTGTAGGCCATTGATAACCTAACAATTTCCCATGCATCTTCCCACTCATACATATATTCATCAACAAGAATTCTCATAAACTCTGGAATTGCTAGTACTGGATGCGTGTCATTTAACTGAATTGTATGATACTCTGCAAAATTATCTAGTGTGCCTTTTCTTGATAGATGTTTTTTGATAATTGCTTGCAATCCTGCCGACACAAAGAAATACTGTTGCTTTAAACGTAATATTTTACCTGCTGGTGTCGTATCATCAGGATATAACGTTTGACATATCTCACTAACTTCCTGACTATATGTTCTAAAATCTTTGTTTACAAGTAATCCATCACTTACTTCAGCATCCCACAAGCGCAGTGTATTAACGATTTTTGCATCCTTTCCAATAATTGGAACATCATATGGTATAGCAATTACTTTCTCTGCATTAACATGTTCAAACTTTCCTGTTATGTCGTTATAGATAACATTCCCCCAAAATGATACTTCCGTCTGGTATTTTACCTTACGTACTTCCCATTGGTTTGTAATGTGCATCCATTGATCTGGAATTTCTACTTGATATCCATCAATAATCTTTTGTTTAAATAAACCATATTGGTAACGGATTGTGTTCCCATGCCCTGCATATCCAAGTGATGCAAGTGAATCTAGGAAACATGCTGCAAGTCTTCCTAACCCCCCATTTCCAAGTCCAGGATCACTTTCAAGCTCCTCTAATTCATTTAAATCGATTCCTAGTTCTCCTAATGCTTCACCTACAAAATCATAAATTCCTAAGTTCATTAAATTATTTGTAAGTAAACGCCCTATTAAAAATTCCATTGAAAAATAATACATTTGTTTCTTTTGTTGTTCTTTAATCTCAATTTTAGAGCGTGACCAGTCGTCTGCTACTGCTTGACGGATTAGTAGTTCCAAAGTTACGAATTGTTCTGTAATGTGTGATTTCTCTAATGGGATTCCATAATTAAATAAAATCAAATCACGATATTTCTTTTTGAAATCTTCTTTATTAGTAAACATAGTTTATACCTCTTCTTTTAGTTGAAATAATACACTTGAAAATGGCGCAAGCGATACCGCAATAACATCTTGATCATGATAGTGCGTATGTTTCGTTGTTTCAATTTCATCTTGTGGAAAATAATTTTTACCTGAGTACTTTACATCATCACTATTTAGTACTTGTTTAAATATACCTCTACGATGAACTGGTACAAGATATCCTTGATGACAATTTTCTGTAAAATTCATTACAACAACATAATATTTTCCATCATAATCTTGTCTTTGGTATGCAAATACACTTTGTTGATGATCATCAACAACTAACCATTGGAAAGTATCATGATAATAATCATATTGATAGAATGCTGGCTCTTGATTTATGATTGCATTTAAATCTTTAACAAATGTATGATAAGCATCATGAATTGGATACTTTAAGATATTCCACCCTAATGCATGTTTTTCATCCCACTCCTTGTATTCACCAAACTCATTTGCCATGAAATTTAATTTTTTACCTGGATGAGTCATCATATACATAGATAACGTTCTAAGTTGAGCAAATTTTTGTTCATGAGTCCCATATATCTTATCAACAATTGTTCCTTTTGAATGAACCACTTCATCATGTGAAAATGGTAGAATATAATTTTCTCCATAAAAGTAAGCCATTGAAAATGTCATTAAGTGATGATTATATTGACGATGATATGGATCAAGTGACATATACTTTAGTGTATCATTCATCCATCCTAAATCCCATTTATAATCAAAACCTAAACCACCAATACTTGGATCACGGGTTACTTGTGGATAATCTGATGAGTCTTCTGCAATTAACATAACTCCATTGCAACGTTCATTAATTTTACTGTTCATCGACTTCATAAAGTAAATCGCGCCATCATTGGTACCACAATCCTTTTTACCAAAGTTATAAATTAAATGACTTATGGCATCAAAGCGAATTCCATCAACGTGGAATTGTTCAATCCAATAATATACTGCTGACATCATAAAGCTTCGTACTTCATTTCTACCCAAATCAAAGTAAACACTATCCCATTCTGTATATCTTCGATTGATGTCTGGATATTCATATACACAGCCACCATCAAACATATATAATCCATGAGCATCTTTTACATAATGCACTGGAACAAAATCCATGATTATTCCAATATTTTCTTTATGACATTCATTAATAAAATAACGTAGTTCATCAGCACTTCCATATCTTGATGTAGGACTAAAGTATCCCGTTGCTTGATAACCCCAAGAACCATCAAATGGATGTTCTAACAATGGTAAAATTTCAATGTGAGTGTACCCCATATCTTTTACATAAGGAATGATTTTTGAAGCAAGTTCCTTATAACTATAGTATACACCATCTTCCTCTTCTGTGAAATCTTTTATCATGTCCCAAGAACCAAAGTGCATTTCATAGATGTTCATTGGTTTTTCAAAATTTTTATCACGACTTTCCATCCAATCACTATCACTATATGTAAAGCTATCTAGCACTTCAACCACCGAAGCAGTTGCCGGGCGAATTTCACTATAAAAAGCATAGGGATCAGCTTTCATTATTACTTCATCATAACTTGTTGTAATTGCATATTTATAACAACATCCAACATTGCATTCTGGAATGAAAATATTCCATACCGACTCATTAATCTTTTCCATTTGATGAACTGTTTTATCCCAATTATTAAAATCTCCTACAACACTTAAAGATTTAGCATTTGGTGCATAAGTAGTAAAACGTACCCCACCTTCTTCTTTGTGTGCACCAAATATTCGATACGCCTCTAAGCAATTCCCTTCATAAAACAAATGCAATAAAAAATTATCAATCACAACGTCTTCCTCCCCATTACTTATTTGACATTTAAACAAAAGAAGGCTAAGAATCTTCCTAGCCTTCAACTTACTCTTTATGTATTAATCAATCATTTCTGTTTGTCTTAATACATCAACGAGTTTTTCTAAAACAACTTCTTCATCGGGCCCCTCTATCACTAATTTGCAATTTGCATTGGCAGGTATCCCTAATGATACTGCTCCCATCATAGATTTCATATTTACTGATTTACCATTGTAAACCAACATGATATCACTTTGGTATTTATTTGCCTCATCGACTATCAGCAATAACGGATCTGCATGAAACCCTAAAGGTGAACTTACTACAAACTTACTTAAAACAGCCATAAATCATCCTCCTCATTTATTTTCATACACTACATCTTACATACCATAGTGTAATGCCTCTATGAAATACTTATGTACATACATGGGTTTTTATTCTAGCATTTATCACTAATTGATGTACCATCTTTTAAATTGGCAGTATAGTATACTTCACTGCTATCTGGTTGGTAGTAAATATCAAGAGTATCAACAGTTGTAAACTTAACATTTTGTTCTTTTAAAATTGCTTTTACTCTCTTTTCAATATCACTAGTTGCTAAATCACACCCATTGTACTGAATTTCAAGATTCACTTTCATATATATATTCCTCCCCCGTATTATTTTATTCCTACTTTTACTATACCATACCCAATGTATTCAAACAAACAAATTTATACGGTTTTATCGACTTTTTTTGCATTTATTTATTGTATTTAGACAGACACGAAATAATGTTTGTATATTATCTTATTTGTTTGAAATTGTTTGTAATTGTGTTACAATATTAACATAGAAATGAGGTACCATATGATAGAAATAAACAACCGTAGAAGCATTCGCACTTTTATAGATAAAAAGATTGAAAAAGAAAAAATTGAAAAATTACTTCGTGCTGCTATGCAAGCCCCTTCCTCTGGAAATCAAAAACCATGGCGATTCGTTGTTATTGAAGATACCAATAAAATACAAGAATTATCAACATACAGTCCTTTTGCAACGTCACTTGCAAAGGCTCCATTAGCGATTGTTTTGCTTGGTGATACAAGTGTTATAAAAAATGAAAAATACTGGCCACAAGACATGAGTGCCGCTACTCAAAATATCTTACTAGAAGCAACACACCTACAACTTGGTGCTGTGTGGTTAAGCATTTTTCCAAACAAGCAACGCATTCCTATTGTTCAAAATATTATTGAGGTACCTAACGAGCATATTCCCTTTTGTGTTGTTGCTCTAGGATATCCAAAGGCTACTAATGCAAATACTTTTATTGATCGCTTTGATCCTTCTAGAATTACATATATGTAAAATGAAAAAATGTCAGAATTTCTGACATTTTTAGTTTAAGTAATGTTTCACCTTACTACTTGTAGCACCATTTTCTAATAAGTAATCTTTTAATTCACTATGTTCTAAACGGCTCGCAATATCAAGCACTGTCATTCCATCACGATTGACATAATTAATATCTGCCCCACGCTCTAAAAGCAAAGACAACACTGGCTTTTGACTTGCAAAGCTATAATCTTCTTTACTTTCACTATAAAAACCTGCTGCGATAAAGAATGGTGTTGCACCATGCGTGTCTTCCTCATTTAGATTATCATAGTAATCAATAATGATATTGGTTAAATCATATTTCCCATCAACTGCATAGCTAAGTGGTGTTTCACTAAGAATACTTTTCGTTAATTTTACATGTCTTGTTTGTAACATCTCTAGAAACAAAGTAGTATTCTCTATACTATCACTACCTCTAGCAATATAGAATAGTATGTTTTGTCCACTTGCATCTACACTTTGTAAATCAGTTAATGGATGTTTTAATAACACATTTACAGCATAGTCATTTTGATACTCCAATGCTCGCATTAACGGTGTTAATCCATGAGCATCTTTTTGATTTACATTAGCACCTAATGATAGTAGTTCAACAAGGATTTCATTATACCCATAGTATATCGCATATCCAAGAGGAGTAAGCCCCTCCTTTGTTATACAGTTTATATTACATCCATATTGGTGTAATAATTTAATAATTTGAATCTTATTATTTTCATTCATTTTATTTGTTCTAGTAAATTGATAATCATGAGCACCAGTTACTGCATAACAAATTGCATTTTCACCTTGTGCAGTTGTTGCATCAACATTTGCCCCTTGAGACAATAAATAATTTACAACATCCAACGCTCCTACTTCACTAGCAATTAATAAAGGAGTCTTGTCATCAGCATTTCTTATTTCGATATCCACACCTGATTCAATAAGATTTTTAACCGTTTTTTTACGATTAACAATTGGATGCTGTGGCCAAGTACTTATTGCATGATCAATAATATTCGTATTATTGTACCCACCAATAACAAACGGGTCGGCTCCATTTTTTATAAGCCATACTACTAGGTTTGGTTGACAATGTTGTGCCGCCATAAGTAACGGTGTAGCACCAGTATTCATCTTACAATTAATATCAAAGTTATCACCTTGATATTGTTTCAACAACTCAAAAAAAGCAATACGCTGCTCTTCTATATCATCAAAAGAATCATATAGACTAAGCATGTGTTCAATGCGGGTGTTAAAGTCTCGAGTAGTAATTGTTATATCCGCATTACTTTCTAGAATCAATTTGGTAATTTCAATATCATGAAAATAAGTATCCACTAGTACCGCTTGTTCTAAAATTGTATACTCTTCTTCACCTACTAAAACGACTCTAACCCCTTTGGCTCGGTTGATAGTAAAACAAGCATTAACATCGCTACCATATTGAATAAGTAGCTTTGACACTTCGATAATGTATTCATAAACTTGTCTTTCACTAACATCACGGATTCCCTTGTAGTACTTTTTATTACTTAAAACTAGTGAAAGAAGTGTATAGTGCATCACTTTTTCACCATTTTCAACATAAACAATATCATTTATTTTTTTACTATATTTAAGAATTTTTTCTAATGTATCCAAAGCATAAAGATTACGAAAAGCATGTACAAAAACTGGTAATGTACCAACATAATCAACATCCACATCAGGAAATTTATCAATGATATAATGTATGATATCTTGTGACCCAGCAATATTATATGCTGCCTCTTCGATAAACCTAGTTGCTACCCCATCAACAATAAACGTTCTGTTAATATCTATTTTTTGATCAAAAAATGTTATTAATAACTCTCTATCTTTATATAAAAATAAATCTGTTAAATAAGTATATGGCATATTTTGATCATATGTCATAGAAGGATTATTTTCTAGCATCTTTATAATAAATTTACGATCTTGACAACGCATTATATCACGTACAATATCAAAATCTAAAAACTCATCTTCAATTTGTTCACTAATTGAAAAACCATTATCGAGATAGTAGGCAACAACATCCTCCTTGTGCTTACATCGCGACATGCATAGAAAATAGTGCACAGGATTTGTAATTAGTGTTTCTCCCGATGTATGTTTTGTAATGTATGAGCGAAACATCAATCTTCTTTTTTCATCAATATTCTTGACACTTTGAAATACAAGTTTTTGTAGTTCAAACATTTTCATAGTTGATACGGACGTATTTATTGGTGTTACCAACCCTAGGTTACTAAAGATTGTTCTGCCATCTTGACATGTATGAAATACATTTGCATTATTTTTTAAAAATAGTGTAACATACTGCGTTTGCCCAAACCATAAAACCTCAAACAGAGCACTTGAATATATTGACTCAAGTGGAGCACCTTTGCATAATAAAAATTTAACTAATTCGTAGCATTCATCAACTCGATAATAGAAACAAGCCAAGTAACCAACAAGTGTAAATTGATAATCTTTTATTTGTTTATTTGTTTCTAAGGTTCCACCTCTACGTAAATATAATAAAATTAGTTCTTTTTTCTCTATTAACGTTAAACCATTATGTTGACAAATATGAATAATAAAGCCATCTGTATGTAATTCATCAATACTTCGCACTTGTAATTGCTTTACCAAACTAGTATATGTATAAAAGTTTGCAGGAAAATATATTTTCAAATCATACTGCTCACTAATTTTTATAAGTTCTTGTTGATGAAGCGAATCCATTACCCCAGGAACTAAATATTGTTTAATCGAATCTAGTTCTTCACCTGTGATATTTTTATATAACCTTACTAATTGAATAAAGATACTATATTGTCTTTTTTGTAGACATTGAAGATACAAATTTTTGCGGACAATTTCACGTGTTTGGATATCCTCACTTTGAAAGATAAGTTGCTTTCTTTCAAATAAATATAACAACTCTAATTTTTCTTCAACTGTCTTTTCATTATTATTGATTACTATACATAAGGGAGTTAATGTATATGTAGTTGCACGGTTTATATCTGCGTGATGCTCTAAGAGTAAAAGCACCATTTTAAAATCCGTTTTTTTATGTTGTAAACATCTAGATATCGGGCTTACACCTTGACTAAAGCTATTTACTCCAAATCCAGTTGAAATAATGAAAGAAACAAGGTCGTAGTTCTTGGATTTTTTATCAATCAAATAATGTAATGTACCAATTCCATTAATTTCTCGTGGTAGTTTACATCCTTTATTTACTAAAAATTCAACAATTTCCTTTCGTTCTAAAATAACTGCATAAGTTATTGCACTTTGACCTTTATTATTATGTTCATACATCATATCTTCATGATACATTTTTTGAATTTCCATTATTTTATTAGCTTTTATCAACTCAAAAATATCTTTTCTTTTTATAAAAAATCTACTAAACATATACTCTCCCTCTACACATTAAATCATGTACTTTCTACCCACATATACATTATCATATATGAATTTTCTTTATAATTTTATACATTATACCACTCTTATTCTTTTTATGTAATGTCTATATTCTTATTTATAAATGTACTTTGCAAGATAGTTCATCTACAACTAACTTAAAAATACATGTTTGATTTAACATAGCATCTGGATATTCCCACTTATCCTGTTTTGTGTGATGTGCCATTATCTTGTTTAAAACTTCTATTTTTTGATTTTTATCTTCAACAAAATATACTTTACCACTACCAATAATACACTCAAAAGCTGCCGTATAATCATGCGCATTGTCACCAGTTTGTAACAAGTAATTGGCATCCATTTGAAAACCAACCTCATTATTATGACTTAATATATCAATTTTACGCCCCTCTTTTGCACCGTGGAAGTAAAATGTATGAACTCCGTTATCGTATTCATGCCCAAAATTCAATGGAACGATATATACCTTACCATTATCATTGAGTCCTATACGCATACTTGTACATGTCTTAATTATATCATTTATTTTATTTATATCTGTTACTTCTCTATCGCTTCTTCTCATATTCCTATCTCCTGTTTATTTTGTTTCAATAATAACTTGCTTCATTAACAAATCAATTATTTCAATATCAGGTGCCTTTGTTCCAGTGGTTACAACAGCCCCCGCCGAAGAAGCCATTGCATACTTAACAATTTCTACTAACGATAACTCTTGTTCAATCCCATAAGCCAAAGCACCCACCATGCTATCACCTGCCCCCACTGCAGAATGGGGCTTAATGTCTAATCCTCGAGAAATAATTGTTTGATTTTTTGTGATAAAAATGGCACCTTTACTTCCCAATGATACAACAATAAGGTGAATTCCTTTATTAAGCAACTTTTTTGCATTTGTAATCAATTTCTCCTCACTACAATCTTCATCGATTCCTAAATATTTACAAAGTTCATACTTATTTGGCTTTATACAATACGGACCCATTTCAATCGCCTCTTTAAATAAAATACCATCTGCATCTAATATAACTCTTAAATTATTTTGTTTTATTTTTTTTATATACGTAGCATAAATATCTGTATTAATCCCTTCTGGTACACTGCCTGAAAGAACAACAATATCATTAATATGCACTAGGTTCATAACTTTATCAAGTAAAACAATTGCTTCGCTATTATCAAGTATCGTTCCAGGTTCATTTATTTCTGTAAGAATCATATTATCATCTAATAGTTTTGTGTTGATTCGTGTATTACCTGATACTTTTACAAAATCATGCTTCAATCCCAAAATATCTAATTGTTGAATTATCCAATCACCATTACTACCAGCAATAAAACCAGTACAAATTGTTTTACCGCCCAATACTTGAACAACTTTAGAAACATTTATCCCTTTTCCGCCAACATCATTAATTACATGTTGCATACGATTGAGGCTTCCAATTTCAATTTTATGTAGTGATGCTGTTTTATCAATTGCTGGATTCATAGTTACTGTTATAATCATCTTATTTCACACTCTTTTCTTTAGTTACATTATGAACAATATACTGCTAAACTTCAAGATAATATAACATTATTTCTATTAAGTATAAATATGCAATTATACATAAAAAAACCTCATTGTTAAGCAATAAGGTTCTAATGAAATATATAGGGAGTAGTGTGTTTTGAAGATATCCTTTGAGTGACATATATAGGAATAACATGAATAGTTAGTGATATCTTCAAAATTACACATATGGTTATATAATCTATTGATTATATAATATTATATATCAATTGAGTCACTGTAACTTGCGCGCTAGAGTAAGTTACACTTATCAAGTGATGTCTTCTATTTTACTGCTTCAACAATTTTATCGTATTCATCTCCACCCATGAAGTTCGTGATTGGGAAAATAGTTACTCCATCAAACTTTCCTTCAACACGTTCTACAAGCGATGTATGTGTTACGATTACTTGTACATCATCTGGAATATCGTTAATTGCATAGTGATGCACTTCAATGTCTTTTCCAGCATCTTTAAATTTCTTTGTTAAGATTGTTGCTCCCATTGCACTTGATCCCATTCCCGCATCACATGCAAAGACAACTTTTGTGATTCCACTTAATTCTTGTTTTACTGTTGTTTTCATATCGCTTACTTTTTGTTTTGCTTCTTCGATATCTTCTCCAGTATCTTTACTTCCTTTTAATAATACCATTGCGATTAACATACTTACTACCGTTGCTGCTACAACACTTAAGATTACTCCTACATGGCTTCCTGGTGCTGTCATTGATAATATTGCGATGATACTTCCTGGTGCAGCTGGTGCTACTAACCCTGAATTAAATATTGTATTTACGAAGATCCCTGTTGCTCCCCCAGCAATTACTGCTAAGATTAACACTGGTTTCATTAAGATGTATGGGAAATAGATTTCATGTATCCCTCCAAAGAAATGAATAATTGCTGCTCCAGGTGCTGTTGCTTTAGCACTTCCTTTTCCTACAAACATGTATGCTAGTAGGATACCAAGTCCTGGTCCAGGATTTGCTTCAATTAAGAAGAAGATTGATTTTCCTACTTCTGCTACTTCTTGAATTCCTATTGGTGAGAAGATTGCATGATTGATTGCATTATTTAAGAATAAGATTTTTGCTGGCTCTACTAATACTGCTAGTAATGGTAATAGTCCCCAGTTTACAATTGCATCTACTCCCGCTGTTAATACATCTGTTAATGCGATACATACTGGATTAATTGCATATACTCCAATAATTGCTAAGATAAATCCTAAGATCCCTGCTGAAAAGTTATTTACTAACATTTCAAATCCACTTGGGATTTTATCTTTAAATGTTTCATCAAATTTTTTGATTAACCAAGCCCCTAGTGGTCCGGCAATCATTGCCCCAATAAACATTGGAATCGGTGCTCCAGTTACAACCCCAAATGTCATAATTGTTCCGACTATTGCTCCTCTTTGTCCATAAACATTATGTCCTCCAGTATAACCAATTAATACTGGTAATAATATTTTATTCATTGGATCTACTAACGTTGCTAATGTTTCATTTGGAAAAAATCCTGCTGGTATAAATAATGCAGTAATGATTCCCCATGCGATAAATACCGCAATGTTTGGCATAACCATAGCACTTAATGTTCTACCAAATTTCTGTACTTTGTCTTTCATAAACTTCCCCTTGTCCTTTCGTATTGCTCTTTACATATACTACTATACGTTACTGTGCATACTTTTTCAAAGTTTTGCAATTGAACTTTGTCATCCTCTAACATGACACAATTTAACAATGTCTTTTATTATGTTTTTTTGTCAAAAGAAAAAAAGAGCAAACAATTTGCTCTATTTTAAATTTACTAGTTAATTCCACCAAATTTTTTATTTTTAAATAAATTATAATTCGCTGTAATTCTTTCTAATAAGTACTCATCTTCAATCCCAGTGATCTCTTTTAATGCTTTTTCAATACCTAAAGAAGCAATTTTTTCTTGTAATTCAACAGCTTGTCCATCTGTTTCATTTACATAATTTAGTGCTGCTCCAGCTCCAACCATTAAATATTCTACTGGTAATCCATTATTATATGCAGTAAGCATAGGGTTTACTAAACGATCCCCAGCACTTAATTTACGTAATGGCTCACGCCCAACACGACCTACATCATCTTGTAAATAGTGATTTTTGAAACGAGCAATAATTTTATCAATATATTTTGCATGCGCTTCTTTATCTAAACCATGTTTTTCAACAAGCCCATTTCCACTTTCAGTCATCGCAAGTTTAACAATTGAGTAAATTGTTTTATCATTAATACTTTCATCTACAGTAGCATATCCTTTTAAGTTTCCTAAATATGATGTAATTGCATGACCAGTATTTAATGTAAATAGTTTTCTTTCAATGTATGCTAGTAAATCACCAGCTAAGTTCATTCCAGTAATTTTTGGAATTTCACCTTTAAATGATTTTTCTTCAACGTTCCACTCATAATATCTTTCAACTACAACATCAATGATATTTTCGCTCTTTACTGGTGGAACAATTCTATCTACTGAACAATCTGGAAAACCAATGTATGTGTTTGCGTACGCTTTTACTTCATCAGTTAATTGCTCATAAACTAAGTCTTTTAATACACTACTACCACGAACAGCATTTTCACATGCAATAACATTCAGGTATTGAGTAGAACCGTTTTGATGACGTAATGCAATCCCTTTAGCAATTGTTGGAGCAACAAACTTTAATACTGTTAGCCCAACTGCTGTTGTTAAGATTTCACTTTCTGCAATCTCATTTACTAACGCCTCATCATTAGAATTCATAGCACTAATATTTGTAATAACTTCTTTACTACACTCAACGTCCATTACATGTATTGTATACGTTTTATCTTCATTGATTTTATCTAAAATTTCTTGATTTACATCTGCAAATATAACATGATACCCTGCTTGTGATAATAATGCACCAATAAATCCCCTACCAATATTTCCAGCACCTAACTGAATCGCTTTTTTACTCATTATCTTTCCTCCGTCAACTTTCAAATTACTCTTGTGTTAAAATATCATAAACAACATTCACATCATTACAGTCAACAATTTTATCCACTAATGACATATCACTTAATTTTAATGCAATATTTGATAAGATTGTCATATGATCATCACCTTTAGCAGCAATTCCAATTACAACTCTTACCTTGCTTCCTTGCCAGTTAATCCCTTGAGGATAAATCATAACTCCAAGCCCAGTTTCTTTTACATATTTTTTAACTTCATATTCTCCATGAGGAATAGCAATATCATTACCAATATATGTTGATACTCCAGCATCTCTTTTTACCATTCCATCAATATAAGGTGCTTCAATATAACCACTAGTTAATAATAATCCACCCATTGCTCTAATTGCTTCTTCATTGTTTGCTGCTGTGCAGTCTAATTTAATGTTTTCTTTCGTTAAAATATTTAATGTACTCATGTTTATAATCTCCTTTATTATTTTATTTAATTGTTCTTTGTCTAAAAAATTATTAATACTATATACTGCCTTAAAACGACTTCTATCAACTACCACATCAATTAATGATTCATGGGTAATTAATACATCAACATCATCTGGTATTGCCCTAATTGAACAATTGATTACTCGATATTGACTAGGTATCATTTTTTTAATCATACTTACTGCCATAGCACTCGATCCCATTCCCGCATCGCATGCAAAACATATAACATTAATCATACTTTTCTCCTACTCATTTACCGCTATCGCTAATGCTTCTTGTAAATATTCTTCTAAAATTTCTTTTGTCTTATCAATGCTTTGTAACTCTTCAATAATATCTGGTTGCTCAATAAATAATGTTGTTGTATATGACATCATTTTTTGTTGTTCTAACGTTGCAACTATAGGAATAAATCCACATAATATAATTTTAATATTATGTAAGCTTTCATCTTGAAACTCACCTTCATCACAAGTAGCAACTTGTAAATAACAATCATCTATTGAATCTAAACTTGTATGAAATAATGCAAAATGGAAATCATGATATATATTTGAATTGATTTCTTCTCTTTGTATTAGTTGCTTTTCTACTTCATCACTATGATCTGATATCTTAGAAAACAACGATAATACTTCCTTACTTGTAATTGTCGAAGAAACACGATGTACCGTTATATTATCCAGTAATTTTTGTATTTGCATAGCATACTGTAAAATATTAAGTTTTCTTCGCTTATATTCATGATATTGATTTTGCTTACTACGTACATCTTCAATCTTTTTCAAAATATTCACTACATCACTTTGTAATAGTAATGGATTAATAATAATTGCATTCTCTTTTTTTATGTCAAATGTCGCTATATACATTGGACAATCAATTGTATCTATCTGTCCAAGTGAAAGTTGCACAAGCTCTACATTTGAATCCACTATTTTTTTAACCCTTGCAACTAGTAAGCTCGACACTCCGATACCACTAGCACAAATAATTCCTACTTGAATTTTTTGACGTTTCTTTTTTTCGCCTTTATTTCTTTCAAGACTTGCCGCTACATGCAATACCAAATATCCAACTTCATCATCATTCAATGTATTTCCATATTTATCACTAAACACATATGATGCCTTTTTAACAGCTATAAATGTTGAGCGATATTGTGTTTTAATTTGTTCTAATAGCGGATTATAGATTGGCATATTGTTTTTATGCCGAATCATTGCTGGTTTTAAATGTGCTGCCATATTTTGATATAATTCATGATCTAGCGTAAATTCAGCATTTTGTTTTTTTAAAGCATTAAAGAAATTTATAATAAGTTCATGATTTACATCATCAACATTATTGTACGAAACAGTACTAACCTTTGCACTTTGTAAGTGAATGGCGATAAATACACTTTCAATTTTTGGAAAAGTAATCTGAAACTTTTTTTCTAGGTGCGTTGCCATAAATAACGCTCTGTCTAAATACTCTTGGTCTACTTTATAATTAATCTTTTCAACATCAATTACTAATGTTTGTTTTTGTAAAACTCTTGTGATTGCAATTGATAGATGAATTAACAAACCAAAATAAGAGCTTTGGGCAATGTCATCTAATTGTAATTCTGTTCTATATTTAACAAATACCTCTAATATACCTTTAAGTACATCGTAGTCTAGAAGTTGAACAAAAGTTGCTCCTTCTTGACTTTTAATTTGAGCTATTACTTCATCAACACTGTAACGATCATGCTTTATCAGTGACTCACTACGATTCATTGTTTTTTGAATCACCACTGACATTGCCTTTCGTTTATCTAACTCATCCCCCGTGAGTAATACCCCAATTCCTGGCCTTCTTTCTACAAATAAATTATATTTTTTGAAAAATGATTCTAAAGTATCAATATCATGGGAAATTGTTGCTTGTGAAACTTGAAACATATTGCTGTAATAGAATAGTTTTTCAACCTCTTTTGCAGATAACAACGCGATGCACAGTAATTCTTGGCGTTCTTCTTTATCTACATAATCAACTTTTAAACCTTCTATTTGGTAACGTAGCTTTTCTTTGTCATCAAAACTACCTTTTAAAAATAATCCATGGGATTTCTTTAATTCAAGCTCTAACCCAAAGTCTTGTAATGCAGCTTTGTTTTGTGCTATTTCGCGCATGACTGTACGTGTACTTATTTGTAAATGGTCAGCAATAGATTGGTATGATATAAATTCAACTTGTTCATAAAACATGCTTATTATTTTTTTAAATCTTGAAGAAAACATATCATACCCTCCATTCTATTTTACTGCTTCAACAATTTTATCGTATTCATCTCCACCCATGAAGTTCGTGATTGGGAAAATAGTTACTCCATCAAACTTTCCTTCAACACGTTCTACAAGCGATGTATGTGTTACGATTACTTGTACATCATCTGGAATATCGTTAATTGCATAGTGATGCACTTCAATGTCTTTTCCAGCATCTTTAAATTTCTTTGTTAAGATTGTTGCTCCCATTGCACTTGATCCCATTCCCGCATCACATGCAAAGACAACTTTTGTGATTCCACTTAATTCTTGTTTTACTGTTGTTTTCATATCGCTTACTTTTTGTTTTGCTTCTTCGATATCTTCTCCAGTATCTTTACTTCCTTTTAATAATACCATTGCGATTAACATACTTACTACCGTTGCTGCTACAACACTTAAGATTACTCCTACATGGCTTCCTGGTGCTGTCATTGATAATATTGCGATGATACTTCCTGGTGCAGCTGGTGCTACTAACCCTGAATTAAATATTGTATTTACGAAGATCCCTGTTGCTCCCCCAGCAATTACTGCTAAGATTAACACTGGTTTCATTAAGATGTATGGGAAATAGATTTCATGTATCCCTCCAAAGAAATGAATAATTGCTGCTCCAGGTGCTGTTGCTTTAGCACTTCCTTTTCCTACAAACATGTATGCTAGTAGGATACCAAGTCCTGGTCCAGGATTTGCTTCAATTAAGAAGAAGATTGATTTTCCTACTTCTGCTACTTCTTGAATTCCTATTGGTGAGAAGATTGCATGATTGATTGCATTATTTAAGAATAAGATTTTTGCTGGCTCTACTAATACTGCTAGTAATGGTAATAGTCCCCAGTTTACAATTGCATCTACTCCCGCTGTTAATACATCTGTTAATGCGATACATACTGGATTAATTGCATATACTCCAATAATTGCTAAGATAAATCCTAAGATCCCTGCTGAAAAGTTATTTACTAACATTTCAAATCCACTTGGGATTTTATCTTTAAATGTTTCATCAAATTTTTTGATTAACCAAGCCCCTAGTGGTCCGGCAATCATTGCCCCAATAAACATTGGAATCGGTGCTCCAGTTACAACCCCAAATGTCATAATTGTTCCGACTATTGCTCCTCTTTGTCCATAAACATTATGTCCTCCAGTATAACCAATTAATACTGGTAATAATATTTTATTCATTGGATCTACTAACGTTGCTAATGTTTCATTTGGAAAAAATCCTGCTGGTATAAATAATGCAGTAATGATTCCCCATGCGATAAATACCGCAATGTTTGGCATAACCATAGCACTTAATGTTCTACCAAATTTCTGTACTTTGTCTTTCATAAACTTCCCCTTGTCCTTTCGTATTGCTCTTTACATATACTACTATACGTTACTGTGCATACTTTTTCAAAGTTTTGCAATTGAACTTTGTCATCCACCAACATGACACAATTTAACAATTGTCATAATTTGTTATTTTGTCATATATGGACACCTAGGAATTATCGTCATCTTACTTTTATTATACTTTATGTGAATAATAAACAAAAGAAAAAGAGTGTAAATTAC
>CAYJEM010000029.1:0-13475 GCA_964369175.1 uncultured Erysipelotrichales bacterium
TTCCAGTTTCAACTAATTTGTTACCTACTAGTGCAAATACATTCCCGTTGATTGGGTTTGTAAATGAGATTGTTCCATCTCCATTAGCAACAAAACGAACTGATTCCCAGCCACCATGTCCAGCTTCGTTAATCTGAAGTAACTCTTCTGTATTTCCACCTTTCCATCTAGTATTAGGGTATGCTTTTGAATTAAAAGTTACTGATGGACCTTCCCAGTTACCCCATACCTCTGTATATCTAAATTCATCTGGTATATTCGTAGGGTCTGTAGCTTCTACTGTAAGTGCAGTATCTAACCCATTTGACTTGATGTATTTTCCAGTTGCAAGATGTTCAAAATAAATTGTTGTATCTTCATATTTTGCATCGATAATATAGAATAATGAAGCATTTGCTACATTATCCGTAACTGCCATGATACCTGAGGCATCTGCTGTAAGATACTTTCCATTGTATGCTTTGATATAGTTTGTCCCTGCAGTTACATCAACCGCTTCTACTTCAAAACCTTCCCAACTTCCTTCATTAATAGATACTACTTTACCGGCATTCGATACTAGGTTATCACCATTACTTTGCCAGATTTGTCTTGTTTCACTATTTATAATTTGTACACGATTAACTCCCTCGTGTGTTTCAACCGTGAACAATGCTGTCCCTGGTAAATTATTCCCGTCAACTTCACTTAATGTAGCGACTAATCCACCATCTTTAGCTTCTACTACTTTTCCCGTTTCAACTTCAACAAAATAGCTATATGCATCATTTTGTTGGTATGCGTCTTTTGTTAACGGAGTTGCTTCAACCGAAGTTGTTGCAAGCGTTGAAAACATAAGACACATTGTTGTAATTACTGTTAATATTTTTTTCATATACTGCCCTCCTGAAAAAATAGTAGCACATAAAAATAAATTCATATATACCCAGACCCTAAAATGTAACCCGTTACATTTTATGTAACAAAAAAACCGAACTTATAAATTTCGGCTTGTTACTACACTTGGTAATTTTCGTTTACCTCTTCTTTGTAACTCTCTAGCTAATTGTTCTAATATATATATCACTGGAACCTGTGAAGAAATATTGTATGTCTGCGGCAAAATATTCTCTACCACATAATAATGAATACTTAAATCACTTAACTCATCAATCGTTGTTTCAGGCTTGTTTGTAATCACAATGATTTTTGCATTAATCATTTGATACAAGCGTATTTGATCTATTACTTCACGGGTTTCTCCACTTTCACTAAGTACGACAAACACAGTTTCTACGTCATCAACTGGTGGTGGATAATATGGGTCAATGGTGGCCACGCTATAATGCCCGACATTTGATAAATACCTTGCCCCGTATTGTCCTAAATACCCGCTAGTTCCTATCCCTAAAAATACTACTCTCTTGGTTTCCTCAACATAATTTGCAAATTTGTTTATTTTATTAATAAATGATGGTGTCTTGGCATATTCAAAAAACTTCATTAACATATCTACTTCTTCATTTTCATCAACTTCTTTTGTTGTTTCTTGATATAATTTTATTTTAAGTTTAAATTCCACAAATCCATCGCAATTCAACTTATTACAAAAACGAACAATTGTTGCTGTTGAAACATGCGTTTCTTTTGCAAGACCGCGAATAGACATAGTATGAATTAAAGATAAATTCCTTATAATATATTGATAAATCATTTTTTCAGTAGCATTTAAGCTAGCTAATTGTTTATATGTAAAAATCATTATATCCTCTCCCTATGGCATATAGTATAAACTATATTTGGTTGCTTCTTCAATCACATTTTGATTTTATTAAAGAATATATTGACAGTTATTAGAGGCTACTGCTATAATTTGCAAGATTTTGTATAAATTAAGTTGTTAAGGAGAAAAATATGTCAAATCACACATCTAAAGATCAAGTATCAATTTCTGTTGGAAATCCATCAGCTATTGGACTACTTGGACTAGCTATTGTTACACTTGTCGCATCATCACAAAAACTTGGGCTTACTGAAGGAACCTCTTTAGTTATTCCTTGGGCAATCTTTTTAGGGGCTGCAGCTCAAATATATGCAGGGATGCTAGATTTCAAATTAAATAATGTATTTGGAGGAACTGCCTTTTGTGCATATGGTTTCTTTTGGTTAGGAGTTGCATCAACTTGGCTTATCCAAAATGGGGTATTTGGTGAGACTATGCAAGCAACTGCCGATGTACACCAATTAGGGTTTGCGTTTATTGGATACTTCATTTTTACCTTCATCATGACAATTGGTGCCATTGAAGTAAATAAAGCATTATTAATTATCTTTATATTAATTGATTTCCTATTCATTGGCTTATCATTTAGTACATTAGGTATTCAGGAACATTTTTTCCATAATGTTGCTGCAATTTCAGAATTACTGATTGCTCTTGCATCATTTTATGCATGTGCTGCAAATGTCTTAAATGCAACATTCCAAAGAGAATTTTTACCACTTGGTAAACCACTAGGAATATTTAAAAAATAATATAAGAAAACAGGACTTGAGTTAAATTCAAGTCCTGTTTTGCTTAATGATGACAGTCTTTGCCATTGCCGCAGCTTCCGCCACATCCAGCACAACCACCTTTTTTTGATTGTTTGACTGAATAGATGATAGCTCCTATGATAATCAAAGCAAATAACCCACCGATAATAAATGTTGCCATATTATTTACCTAGTCAGTAATTCTGTTCTTTCTTTATTTGATTTTCTTGTTAAAACAACAATACCTGTTACTTCTACGATTAAGAATATAATTGCTGCTATAAATCCAGGCGCTAATGCTCCTGTTGTTATGATTGTCCCAATTTGAGTGATTAATAACGCAACAGTATATCCTGTTAATAATTGTGTAGCAATACCTATAAATATCCATTTTTTACTTTTCATTTCTGAGTTCATTGCCCCAATTGCAGCAAAACATGGTGGTGTAAATAAGTTAAATACTAAATATGAAAATCCAGTTAATGCAGTTAATCCTACAACCGTTTCAAGTGGACCTCCTACTGAAGATAATACTGCTTCATCCACAGCTAAGATTACTGCTAATGTCCCAACAACATTTTCTTTAGCAATGAATCCAGTAACCGCTCCGGCTACTAATTGCCATGCTGCAAATCCAAGTGGAATAAATAATGGTGATAATATTCCAGCCACAGCTGCAAGCATACTGTCATTTGCGTCAACAACTTGGAAACTAAAATCAAATGTTTGTAGTAACCAAATTAGTGTATTACAAACTAAAATAATTGTTCCTGCCTTTTTAACAAACGACCACGCTTTGTCGAACATATGTCTAAGAGCATATGTAATTCTTGGCATTTTATAGTCTGGTAATTCAATAATAAATACTGAACTTGTAGTATCTGTTACAAAAATCTTTTTAAGTATCATACCTACAATAAATATAATAATGATTGCTAGTACATAGATAGCCGGACCTATCCAACTCACAGTCGGGAAGAATACAGCTGCAAGTAATGCAATTACAGGTAATTTTGCTCCACATGGTATGAATGGTACTAAAATTGCTAAACGTTTTCTCTCATTTTCATTTTCAATTGTTCTTGTTGCCATTACTCCAGGAATTGCACATCCAGTTCCAACAACCATTGGTATAATTGATTTCCCTGATAATCCAATTCTCTTAAAGAACACATCCATAACAACAGCTACACGCGCCATATAACCACTATCTTCTAACAATGCAAGTAAGAAGAATAACACCATAATTAATGGTGTGAATCCAAGTACTGCTCCAACACCACCAATTGCTCCATCAACAATTAATCCTTGTAATAATGGATCAACACTCATTCCTTCTAACCATCCATTAAAGAAATCTGGAATAATTTCACCAAAAACATTATCATTTAATATTCCTGAAAAATATCCACCAATCCCTTGTTGCGATAACCAATACACTAACCACAATATTCCTAGAAATATTGGTAACCCTAAAAATTTACTCGTTAAAATTCTATCTGCTTTATCTGTTTTTGTTAAAATTCTTCTATCTGTCTTTTCAATATAAATATCTTTTATTAGTTCGTCTACAGTTGCATATCTTTCATGATCATTAACTGATTTGCTAGGATACGTGTTTGTTTTTGCATTTTTACATAAATTTAACAATTCATCTAAATTTGAACTTTTTTCTGCTGATATTTCAATAACTGGACATCCTAATTTTTTTTCTAATTTTTTTACATCTATTTTATCTTTAGAAACATCTGTTTTATTTAGTGCTACAACCATCGGTTTTTTTAGCTCTAATAGTTGTGTTGTAAAAAATAAACTTCTTGATAATGTATTACAATCAACAATATTGATAATCACATCTGCTTTTGCAGCAGTAATATAATCAACACTTATTGTTTCTTCACTTGTATATGGTGCAATTGAATATGCTCCTGGTAAGTCAATTACAGACCCTTCTCCATATTTACTCTTTAACTTTACTTGTTTAATGTCTACGGTTACCCCAGACCAATTTCCTACATACTCTAACTTTCCAGTCAATGCATTATACAACGTTGTTTTTCCACAGTTTGGATTCCCTGCTAATAATAGTTTCATACTTGCCACCTTAAACCCTCTCTACCTGAATTTCGCTTGCTAATGCTTTATCTATTGCATATCTACTATCTTTTACAATAATAATAAAATTTCCACCCACCTTTGAAATCAAGGTCATCATTGTTCCTTCGATAATTCCCAATGAATGTAGAAATGTTGTCATCTTTTTAGATGTCAATGTACTCGTCACATTATAACTTTGTCCAACCTTTGCTTCTGTAAATTTCATAATTGTCCCCTTTGTATAAATGGTTAGCTATTACTAACTTTAGAATGATTATATTATTAACAGCACATTTTGTCAAATAAAAAAACTACAGTGTAGTTTTTATGAATCATTTAATAGTTTTTTATACGTTTTATCTATTATAATACTACCGATTGGAGCACTTATTAGAATAGAGAGTATTGCCACTGTTAATATTATTTCTCCACACACTAAGCCACTAGCAAGTGGTATACCTCCAATTGCAGCTTGGACTGTTGCCTTTGGTAAATATGCAAATGCCATAAACATTCGCTCTCTTTTTGTAAATATACTCCCTAACAAACTAACATAAACACCTACACTCCTTGCAATGAGTGCAATTATTATTAGTACAATAATAGTAACTCCAGAATTAGTAACCAACTGTAAATCGAGACCTGCTCCCACAAGCACAAATAATAGTATTTCAAATGGTACCCATAATTTTGAAAATTTCATTGCGAGACGATCTGATACTTTTGAATAGCGCAACTTTAATGTTATCCCCATTACCATAATCGAAAGTAAGCCAGAAAAACCTATAGATCCAATCATTTGATCTTGTAATGTAACAGCAATAAAACCATATGAAAGTATAATCATCACTTTTACACTATCTCTCATTTTATATTTTTTAAAGAACCATACCATTATAATACCACTAATAATACCGCCTACAATTCCTAAGATAATTGATGTTGGTATTTGTAGTAAATATCCTGTATTAATATCACTATTGATAAAACTTTGAAGAGTAGTAGTAAATAATACAATAACAAATATATCGTCAACAGAAGCACTCGCCATGATAACTTGTGGTATTGATTTTTCTTTCCCATATCCTTCTTCTTGTAATTGCAACATTTTTGGAACAATTACTGCTGGTGATACCGCTGCTAAGATAGTAGCTAATAAAAAAGCTTCTCGATAATTCATACTTAAAAATATTGGAGCAACCGCTGTTACTAGAATCATTTCAAAAACAGCCGGTACAAAACACATAAATACTGTACTTTTTCCAGCATCTTTCAATTTATGCCAATCTATATTTAAACCCGCTCTTATTAGAATAATAATCAATGCTATTTCACGTAAATGACTTGAAATTTGTAATAGCTCTAAATCAAGTGCATTTATACATGTTGGTCCCAAAATGATACCCGTTATGAGCATTCCAATAAGGCTTGGTATCTTTATTAACTTACATAACTTAGATAATGTCAGTGCTACTAAAAACAACAACGAAAGTGAAAATAACATAATTACCTCCTATTAAAAATAGGCATTTCTGCCTATAGTTTCTTTTTAAAGCTAATATCTCCTAAAAATCTTGATCGTTGATATTCTTCAAATCCACATTTCTCTAACAGCCGTAGAGAAGGTATATTATCATTATACACATGACATGTTACCACTGTATAATCGTATTCTTCCTTCAACCATTTCAATAAACCTTCCAATACCTCAAAACCGTAACCTTGCTTCCAAAACGCACTATCCAATGTATATCCAATAGTTATATTTTTAAGTGTTACAGGCTCTAAATAAATATCTCCTATTAATGTGCCATCATGTTTTCTAATAGCTAGTTGATAGTTTTTGCTTATCTTGGTAAAGGGATGTTTAAGGCAGTACTCTATTTTATTTCTTGCATTTTTCATTGTATATCGATTCCATGATTGAAATTCACTTACCTCTGGTTTACTTCGATATTGATATAATGGTAAAATATCGGCTTCTACAAAACTGTTTACTAATAATCTTTTTGTCTTAAACATTCTTTTTTATATTGTAGTAAATAAACAACATTCGATCTTTTCCATTAATATCTTTTATAATTTCAAATTCGTCATCAAAATACTCTTTGACTGCTGTTTCCATTAATTCTCTTTGGTCAAATCCCATTTCAAAAGCTAGCAATGCTCTTTCATTTAGAATTTCTTTTACTTCTTTAAATATTTTACGATAAAAATACAGACCATCCTCACCACCAAATAACGCAACATGTGGTTCATTATCCTTTACCATCGATTCTATCTTTTGTTCTTGAGGAATATATGGGGGATTTGATACAAATATATCTACCTTACTACCTTTGAAAGGCTCTAACATATCACCTTGAAAAAACTCAACCTTAGCACCTAAATTTTTAGAATTTAATGTTGCTACTTCTAAGGCATCGTGACTTATGTCACTAGCACGAACCTGTAAACGACTTTCTTCTAATGCTAAGCTAATTGCTATAGCTCCGCTTCCAGTTCCAACATCACACAAATTTATTTCTTTATAGTTTTCAAAGTAATCATCTATGCGATATAAAATTTGTTCAACCAATTCTTCTGTTTCATAACGAGGAATTAACACACTACTATTAACTGTAAAATCTCGTCCAAAAAAGGTTTCTACACCTTTAATGTATTGAATTGGTTTTCCATTAAAATATTCTTCCATACCTTGTAGAAACTTTTCTTCAACCTCTTTATCTAATTGCTCATCCATCATCAAATATAATTCATGAGGTTGTTTATTAGCTAAATGAAACAGTAATACCTTAGCGACATTAACATCCTTATTAGATTGATCTAATCGATCCTCTGTTTGATGAATCAACTCTCTTATCGTAGCCATTATTCTTGTCCTTCTAATTTTAATCTTTGATCTTCATTAACAAGTGCTTGAACGATATCATCCATCTTTCCTTCCATAACACGATCAAGTTGTTGAATCGTAAATCCAATACGATGATCTGTTACACGATTTTGTGGATAATTATATGTTCTAATTTTTTCAGCACGGTCCCCACTTCCAATTTTACTTTTTCTTTCACTACCAATAGCAGCTTCTTGTTCTTGTTGGAATTTATCATATATTTTTGTAATTAAAGCTTTCATTGCTTTATCTTTATTATCATGTTGGCTACGCCCATCTTGACTTGCTGCAACAATTCCTGTTGGTATATGAGTAATACGAACTGCCGAATCTGTCTTATTGATATGTTGCCCTCCAGCACCTGATGCACGGTATGTGTCAATACGTAAATCACCAGCATTAATTTCAACATCAACTTCTTCAGCCTCTGGCATCACTAATACAGTAGCAGTTGAGGTATGAACACGTCCTTGTGTTTCTGTTTTTGGTACACGTTGTACACGATGTGATCCTGATTCAAATTTTAGCTTTGAATACACTCCATCACCTTTTACTAAGAATGATACAAGTGAAAATCCTCCAGCATCAGCTTCAGTTGCTTCCATCAATTCAATTGTCCATGATTGTGATTCGGCATATTTAACATACATACGGTATAAATCACCAGCAAAGATATTTCCTTCGTCTCCACCTGCTGCCCCACGTACTTCAACAATTACGTTTTTGTCATCATTTGGGTCTTTTGGGATAAGTTCGATTTCTAATTTTGCTTCGACATCTGGTAATCTTTCTTCTAATTCATCTAATTCTATTTTTGCCATTTCTTTTATTTCAGGATCATTTTCCTTAGCAAGTTCTTTTGCTTCTTCAATTCCTATAATTATTGATTTATATTCTTGATATAAATCAAATGCTTTTTGCAAAGATGCTTGCTCTTTTGTTACATCCGTCATTTTTTTAATATCGCTTCCGATATCAGGATCCATAAGGATATGACTTAATTCTTCATATCTTTTCTCAATTGATTCTAATCTATCTATCATGCTTCTCATTATTATTCCTCCTGTAAGTTGTTATCTTTTTTATTATAAACTTATGCATTGTATATCTTATCATATCATTACCTATTTTAATATAAAATATTAAAAAAAAACAACAGTTTACCTGTTGCTTTTCTTGTTTCATATTCTAATTTAAGGGAGGTTAGAATTATTTCTACACCCATATAATAACGTGATTGTATTAATTGAATATGAACAAATATATTTATTTCATATATTATGTACGAATATCACGAACTCCAGGTCCACTTCCATCAGGTCCAATTGGTGTCATATTCGAGAAACGACTGAAATCTTTTTGGAAAACAAGATTAACGGTTCCCGTTGGACCATTACGATGTTTTGCCACAATAACTTCTGTTACACCATTATCATCACCCTGTTCCTCAACTTTTTTATAATATCCTTCACGATATATAAATGAAACCATATCAGCATCTTGCTCAATTGCTCCAGATTCACGTAAATCTGAAAGCATTGGTCTTTTATCTGGTCTTTGTTCCACTGTTCTTGATAGCTGACTTAGTGCAATAATTGGTACTTCTAGCTCTCTTGCAAGACCTTTTAATTGTCTAGATATTTCTGATACTTCTTGCTGACGATTTTCACGATTTTTACTTGAACCGGTTATTAATTGTAAGTAATCTATAATAATTAGTTTTAATCCATTATGACGACTTCTTAGTTGACGGCACTTAGCTGAAATATCATTAATTGTAATTCCTCCAGTATCATCCATATATAAGTTACACTTATTAACTTTATCTGCAGCCGCATAAAATCGTTGAGGTTCTTTTTTCATAATATCCCCAGTTTTAATATCGTCCCCTCGGATTTCTCCCATTGACCCTAAAATACGTTTTACGAGTGCTCCAGCATCCATCTCTAGTGAAAATACAGCCACCGGTTTTTCAGCATTATAAGCAGCGTGATGAGCAATGTTTAAGGCAAAAGCTGTCTTTCCCATTGCCGGTCTAGCAGCAATAATAATTAATGCTCCCGGTTGTAATCCAAGTGTTAGTTTATCTAAATCTATAAAACCTGTATCAACACCATTAATTCGACTGTTTGAACTTGCAAGTGCAGTTAATTCGTCTCGCACTTCACGAATAACATCATGTACAACTTTAAATTCTCCTGCAGCACGATCCTTGGTTACTGCCATAATACGTGTTTCTACTTGTGCTAGAAACCCTGGAATATCCTCTACTTCATCGTATGCCTCACCTGTAATTATAGAGGTTTCCTTAATAATACGACGAAGCATTGATTTACTTAATAATCGATCAATATAGTATGGAGTATGAGCAACTGTTGCTATTGAGTCTGTTAATACCATTAAATACTCTACTCCACCAATTTTATCAATTAGCTCGTGATCTTTTAAATATGACGTTACTGTCGTTACCTCAATTGGCATTTTTTGATCATTTAAATAATTTATACAATGAAATATATGTTGATGACTAATTAAATAAAAATCATCTTCTTGCAATTTATCAAGCGCATCTGCGCAACGATCTTTAGAAATAAGCATCGCACCAAGCAAGGCTTTTTCGGCTTCTATATCTTGTGGTTCTTCTCTTGGCACAATTATTACCTCCTACTTTTCTTTTAAATGTATTGTAATTGTAGCTATAACACCTTTATATAATTCAACTTTTAATTTCGTGTATCCTAATGCACCAACTGGACGGGCATCAATAAATTTTCTTTTGTCAACACGGATACCATGTATTTCCCTTAAATCTTCAACAATATGTTTTGTAGATATATTTCCAAAAGTACGACCATCTTTTCCAGTTTTCATTAAAAACTCTAACGTAATAGCTTCTATCTTATCTTTAAGAGCTATTGCATTTTGCTTATCAATCTCATCTTGTTTTGCCTTTTCTTCAATTTGATGATCAAGAATTTTTTTACTCCCTGCTGTTTCTCTTACTGCTAATTTATTTTTGATTAAGAAGTTTTGCCCATATCCATCAGAAACTTTAACAACATCCCCTTTTTTCCCGACTTTTTTTACATCTTCTAATAATATTACTTTCATTATTCACTTATCCTTTCATCTAAATATTCATTTATTGCTGTTTCTAATCGCTGTATTCCTTCCATTAAGGAATAATCTTTTAGTTGACAGGCTGACATTGAAAAATGCCCTCCCCCTCCAAGCTTTTCCATAATAACTTGTACATTAATATCTCTTGAACTTCGTGCACTAATTGCAACTTCATTTTTTGAAGTGTTTGCAACAACAAACACCGCTTTAATACCACCAATACCCAGTAATTCATTTGCTACTTTTGCAAGCAATGTCCGATTATAACGCTTTTCTGATTCACCATAAGCAATTAAAATACCATCACCATATAAATATGCACTTCTTGAAATTGCATACTTGTCTTGAGTTGTGCTTAAATCATCCTCAATATAACGATTTGCTTCAAATACATTTGCCTGTAGCATTCGTAGACTTGCCGCTACTTCAAAGGTTCTTGGGCTAACTCTTGATTTAAAGTTATTAGTATCAATCAACATTCCAGTATACATAATTGTGGCTTCACGTTCACTTAATTTAATATCTACTTTTTGATATCCAAATAATTCTACCACAAGTTCCACTGTCGATGAAGCGTTAGATTCCAAATATGTTAATATCGGTAAATCTATGAAATCTTGTCCTCGACGATGATGATCAATAACCACAACATTTGAGACTAGCGATGTTATTGTCGAATCAATTGATAACGATGATTTATGATGGTCTACAACTATTAACAGTGTGTCTTTGGAAATATAGTCTTTTACTACTTGTGGTGAAATAATAATATCACGATATAAAATATCATTTTTTAATTCTAACACAATGGCCCCTGTTTTTTCTTCCAACGACTCATTGTCAAGTATAATATGTGAACTAACTCCATAAGCTCGACATATTGCATGTACTGCAATACTTGATCCCAAAGAATCAAAATCACTTTGACGGTGACCCATGATTAACACGTTACTTGATTGCTTTATCAAACTCCCTAAGGACTGACCTATAATTCTTGAACGTACACGATTCACATTTTCTTTACTTTCTGTATTCCCACCAAAATAGCGAATATCCTCTGATATCGATTTTACAACAACTTGATCACCACCACGTGAATATGACATCCCTAGTGCATTAAAAGCCATCTCATCCAATTCACGTAATATCTTACTTTCTCTTGCAATCCCAATACTCAATGTCATAACGACACCAAGCTTTTCTACTTCTTCTTTAAAAATATCTAATATATTAAATTTTTGTTCAACTTGCTTATGATATATTCTTTCACTAAAAAAAGCTAGAAAACTATCACTACGATATCTTTTTAATACTATACCATTATTTTCAGCCCAATTTAGTAGCGTTTGTCTAGTCACTGTTTGTATTGCTGCAACCGTTTGTTCATCCGCGCGATCAATAGATTCATCATAATTATCGATTGAAATATAAGCCATACAATTTTGTTGATCTTCATACTCTTTAGAAAGTGTGTAGTAATCTGTTATATCTTTTACGTATAACATGCGTGTTGATACATTATTATAAACTTCATATTTTCTAAAATTAATATCAATCACCTTGATTTCCTCGTCCTCAAACAAAGATGCTAGTTGTGGTTGCCATTCTAATAGCTTTTCACCAATAATCGATATACCTAATTCGATAAAAAGATCACTTGTCCAAGTAACATTTCTATGTTCATCATAACTTATTAGTCCAATCCCCCCAAACATGTACGCTGTCTGTGCATCCCCAGATACTATCTCGCCAACACTTAAGATGTTGTTATCAAACGCCATAAACACAAGCAAGAATGCAATAAGTATAATAATATTTTTTATGACCACATATACTGCTAATGTTACCATTATATTTGAAGGAATAAGAATTGATAGTGTTGTAACTAATAAAAGTTCAATAACTAATATAATAAATATTACATTACGCATATTAGCAATTTTTTTAATCATAACCTGTCCTCCTTTAGATGTAATTATATTATACATTATTTTATTTGATTTTAATACATTGTTATTTTCTTTTATTAATTGAAATAAAAAGAAGTCCATATACCATGAACTTCTAATTAGAATTAATTTGTTGTTGAATAAGTTTGACCATTTTGATCATCATCTTTTTTCTTTGATACTACAACGATTGCCCATTGTACTATAACCATTCCTATAAATAGGATTGTCCAGATATCTACTAATTGCATTACTTTAGTAACATCTTGTGTCATAAAGAATAAAATTACAGATAATAATGATAATACTGAACTCACAAACATACTAACTTTTGTGCGTTTTTGGATTACTTTTTCTTCATCATTTTCATTTTCTTTTTTGCGAGTTAATGCTAAGTATACAACTGTAATAATCGTTGTCACAGTAGCAATTAGGTTAACTAGTGACCATGATGTGTTTCCTTCGTCATGACCGTACTCCGGTACTTCTAGTTCTTCATTTGCTTCTTCGCTATTAGTTTCTTCTTCTACAATAACATCATCTGATAAATCATTTTCAAATGTTTCATTTGAAGAAGTGTTTCCATTTGTTACATTTCCTTCTACATTTGAATTGTTTTGATCAGTACCGCTACCTGTATTATCATCAGTTGGTGGCGTTGTTTCAACTACTTTACTAGTAATTGTATATGTACCGTTTTCTACAGATACTGTGTAGTTTGTATTTTCTGTATATGATGCAATAATTGCTTCTTCATATACATTTACTGCTGTTGGTACTACTTCTACGCTATATACTGCTGTAACTAAACCTAAGTCTCCTTCAGCCACTAATCCTGTTACTGATGTGATTTCAAATGTTGGTGTTTGTTCAAATTCAACTGTTTCATCCGCTACAATAAT
>CAYJEM010000029.1:13575-23671 GCA_964369175.1 uncultured Erysipelotrichales bacterium
TGATTTCAAATGTTGGTGTTTGTTCAAATTCAACTGTTTCATCCGCTACAATAATTGTTACTGCTTTTGGTGTTACTGTGATTGAACTATTAACAATTACATCTTCATAACTTTCATTTGTTACTTTTACACTAATATTTGGTAATGATCCATCTACATTTGTTACTGTTGGTGGTGTTTTTGTCCACTCTCCACCATCTACTGAGTACCATACTTCATCACCATCTACTAATCCATCAATATTTAATTGATGTCCGTTTCCATCATATTCAGCTGTTATACCTGGTGCAGTAATTACCCCACCTTCTGGTCTTCCAGTTGATTTTGTGATTGTATATGTACCGTTTTCTACAGATACTGTGTAGTTTGTATTTTCTGTATATGATGCAATAATTGCTTCTTCATATACATTTACTGCTGTTGGTACTACTTCTACGCTATATACTGCTGTAACTAAACCTAAGTCTCCTTCAGCCACTAATCCTGTTACTGATGTGATTTCAAATGTTGGTGTTTGTTCAAATTCAACTGTTTCATCCGCTACAATAATCGTTACTGCTTTTGGTGTTACTGTCAGTGTTACCTTAAATGGGTTACTATCTTCATACCCAGCTTTGGATGCAACTACATAAATACCTTTTGTTTCTACATTAATAATAGAAGGATCTGATATTTGCACTGTCATCGCTGCATCTGCAAAGTAAGTATACGTTATACCATCTAACACAGAAGTTTCTGCACTAACTTGGAATAAACTTGTATCTACCACTAAAGCTTGGCCATCATATACTTTTGATTGCACGATAGGTTCTCCACTTAATGAATTAACTTCTAGTTTTATTTCTTCGAAAATTGCATAATAAGTAGCTGCCCCTTCCACTATTGTTGGCAACACTTCACCAACTACTGAATTTGGGTTTGTAGACCACCCAACAAATCTCATAACACCATTTGTTGGATTACTAGGAATCACTAAAAATTCATTATGATTGTACATTTCGTTTGAAAGTTCTAATTCTCCATTCATAAATGTTACATTATGTTTTACTACCGCGTGTAATTCTGTTGTTGCACTTGTAATTACATCAACTCTGTTTCCAAGTGCATCTGCCCAATATTGGAACACTGTTCCTGTTGGTAAATTCTCTTGTGTTAGTTTTGATGGAGCACTTGCAATTGTTTCAGCTACATTATCATATAATAAATCACTATTGTATCCATAGTAATCAACTGAAATTTGTTTATATTCAAAGTGAACTTCAAAGGTTGTATTTGTAGCAACTACTTTATATGTGTATGCAGAATCTTTTACTTGCCATTCAACTTGCGCTGCAATATATGCTAATACCTCGCTATTATTTATAACCTCACTAAATGTAATTGTTTGTCCAATAACAGTATCTAAAGTTATGTCATTAGCTAAATTTGATCCATCTGGTGCAAAAAAGCTTACAACTGATTGTGTTTCTGGGTTTGCTATCTTGTACACAAAAGTATATACATTTTCATCGTTATTTGTACTTAAGAATTTTGATTGTGATGTTTCCCCCACTAACATATATCCTTCAATATAAGGAGCATTAACTGTTAAGAATAACGCCGGTGTAGTTTCACTTTTCATAGACGAAATCTGATTTCCAGATTCATCAACAAATTGAATTTCATAATTATAATTAATTGATTCTGATTTTGTATATGTAAATACTATTTTATCACTTTCACCTGTTATTGTTAATGTGTCTTCAGCTTTATCTGGAGTATAATAACCACTTGGCCATCCGGCAAGAATTAATAGAGATGACGGAATAGCTAATGCTTCAACAACTTGTCCTCTTCTTACTCCTGTGTATGTTTGTGTAATTGTTTTGTATTCTGTGCCATCATGGTATTGATGAATTACTTGATAAGTAAAATCAGTACTTTCAATCCAACTTGCAACAATATATTTATCTTCTTTTGCTTCTTGTCCAAATGCAAAGTAAGTATTTTCATCTGCATCTTTAATTCCGTTTTGATTAGCATCTATAACCCATCCGGCAAATACATAACCAGAACGTACAGGTGTATAATCTTCTAAACTATTTATTGATGCATTTTCATCAACTTTCACAACTACAGAATCTATCATATCTCCTGTAATGTTATGTTCTAACATACCACCATCAGTTGCATAATGAACATCATACTGTACAGGAATCCACTTAGCAAATACTGTAATTGAGTTCCCGGCAACATTTGGCATTGTATCTACTTCCCAATTTACTGGTGTCATACATTCTGATTCATAATACCATCCAGCAAATGTATAACCATTGGCAGGGTTAACATCTCCGATAGTCAACACAGTTGGCTCATATGATTGAAGTTGTTCTTCATACATTATATTATTTATTGTTGATGGTGTGCCCAGCGAAATAGAAGATGATCCACTTAATTGCGTATCAAAGATTAGCGATTTTTTATCACGTGTATAATAGAACTGCTTGTTGTAAGTGTCACCAACACCTGTTGCATCAATCGTTGTCAGTCCTTCTATTGATTTTGCCCCTAGGCTACTTTCACCATCTTTATACTCTTCTCTCAACTCTTCTATTTCAACATATAATTTTCCATCTAACTCTGTTTTAAGAATAGAGTCATCAAGAAGTTCATGCGGTAATACTTCTGCATAATATTTTGCAGTATAAGTATCTAAATTTCTTATGTATTGTATATAAGCTTTTGCATCTACAACTGTTCCTTCTTCTGGAATCATATCTTCTGCAAACTTTAATCGATGAGTTATAAATGTTTCATTTCCTTCAATTGAAAAATATGTCCAACTTATAATTGTTCTTGCCCATTCTCCGACAGGTTGCCCTTGTGGTACTGGATCAATGTATTTTTGAGAAGGCCAAATATTCGATACATCTTGTTCATATTTGGCTTTTAATGTGTATGTATTCTCAGCATTCCCGATTGGTCTTTCATCTTGTCCTGGAAGATTTAAATAAAACACTGATCCTGTTGTAGCAAAGTTTATTGTATAAACAGTTCTTGTGAAATAGACATTTACTACTGTAGTTCCATCACCTAATATTTCCTTTTTAATTGCATCATTCCATGAATAATTTGCAAAAATTGAAGTTGCCTCGCCACCTGTAACACTAACTGTATCTAACATTTCCGCGTTAATATTTGGTGTTGTCCCTGCTTGTGCCACTTCTGTTGTTGTTTTTAAATAATCATAATTCTCAACATTATATAGCTCTGCCTCATTTGTGTTTAAATCTACGCTAGGTAATACATTTGCTTTTTCTACCCAATACACAACTTTATATTGAACTTCTTCACCAATCCATTTTGCAGTATATGTCACATTGCTTGCAGGCATAACTGTAGGGAAGTTGCTTAAATCAGAACTTATTGTACTTCCATCTGTTCCTTCATATCCTGCAAAAGTATAACCATCACGAACCGGAGTAGCCGGTACTGTGATTGATGTTCCAAATTTCGCTGAAATTGGATCCACTTGACTTCCGCTTCCTGTATTAAATGTTATAAAATATGTTTCTCTTTTATAATAAACTTCTACTGTAGTTGAAACACCATCTTTTAAAATATGTTGCTCAACTGGAGCTTGCAAACTATAACCATCGATAGCTATAGCTTGACCATTTGTAAATTGCCCTGCTGTCCCTGTAAGGTTTTGCGTTTTAGAGGCATCTACTGTAAATGTACCATCAGCATTTTCCAAAATATGATGTACTGTGTAGTCTACATCTACTGCTTCTACTGCTGCATATGTAACTGTAGTTACATCTGGTGATGCTACGTCAATTGTGATGTTTGCTTGACTTTCATCTACTAATTGAGCACCTCTTACTTCTGGTGATGTAATTGTAACATTGTCACCATCATTAATAACAACTTCATTAGAAGGGTGTGCTTGACTTCCATCAGTGTACACATATTCAATTGTTTTTGTAGTTGTATCACCCACTTTATTATACACTGCATTAAGTGTTACTTTTTTTGCAATGAAGGGATTAGCATTTAATTCATCATCTGTATATGCGACTGTTAGAGTACTTAAATCTACTATATCGCCCCCTAATGTCCAATGTGAAAACAATACACCATCAAATTGCAGCGGTGCTGAAGGGTTTCCAGCTTGATCCATTGAAGGATACGAGACTCCACTACCTGTATAGTGAGGAACATTTGATGCTAACGTTATAATTTCTCCAGCTTCATTTTCACCAACGAAATCCACATAGAAAAGCACACTAGATAAAGATGCATCTAGGGCCATTGGCACCATCCCATTATAGCTTGCAAACATTTGATTATGGTTTACAGCTAATTGAGTATCTACAGAATCCTCACTTTCTTCATTTTCTTTTGTATCATCATTTATTGTTTCATCTTGCGAGATATTTGTATCCTCAGCAGCATTAACAAACGCTGAAAAATCAACACTTGTAAACACCATAAATGCCACTAAAATAACGATAATTGACTTACTTATTTGTTTCATAACTTTCTCCTCCTAATATATTAACTATATATATATATCATACCGAATTACTTATTTTGTATAACGATGTGGATTGTATCATTTAATACGATTCCATGTCAACAATAACGCTTGTAATATTTCCTATTAATTTACTCGGTATTATTCTGTTCTTTATATAGACGATAGAAATATGAAAAAAGTTCGATTTTTTAAAAAAAAAATAAAAAAAAGATAAATGCTATGCATTTACCCTTTATATTTTGTATTAATATTACTCCCCAACATATGGAATTAAAGCCATTTGTCTTGCGCGTTTGATTGCAGTCGCTAATTTTCTTTGATATTTAGCGCTTGTACCAGTTACACGTCTAGGAATGATTTTTCCGTTAGCCGAAATAAATCTTTTTAATAATTCTACATCTTTATAATCGATTTCTTTGATTTTATTTTTAGTGAAGAAACAAACTTTTCTTCTACCCATTCTTTGTCTTTTAAAAGCCATCTAATAAGTCTCCTTTCTAAAATGGTAATTCGTCATCCATAACATCGAATGAATTACTAGAGTTATCAAACTCTTGTTGTAATGTATTCATATTGTTTTGGTAATTGTTGTTATTCATTGGTTGCTGTGATGATTGACCTTGCGTTCTTTCTCTTGCAGCTTTTGTTTCTAAAAATTGCACCGAATCACATATCACTTCCGTCACATATACTTTTTGTCCTTGTTGGTTATCATACGATCTTGTTTGAATTCTTCCTTCAACTCCAACTAATGATCCTTTTGAACAATAACGTTCTACATTTTCAGCTGCTTTATTCCAAACTGTACAGTTAATATAATCCGCACTTTGTCCATCCGCAGATGTGAAGTTACGGTTAACTGCTAGTGAAAATGATGTCACAGCTGCTTGATTTGCAGTTCTTCTTAGCTCAGGATCTCTTGTCATTCTTCCTACTAATACAACTCTATTTATCATAATAGTTCTCCTTATTATTTACGAAGAGTTAAATGACGTAATACAGCTCCGTTGATTTTAGCGATACGATCAAACTCATTGATGTTTGCTGGTGAAGTTGTTGTATCAACTACTACATAATAACCTTTAGTGTAGTCTTTTACTTCATACGCTAAATCACGTAAACCCCATTCGTTGATGTTGTCGATAGTTCCGTTATCTGTACTTAAAATTCCTTTTAATGTTTCGATAACAGTGTTTCTTGCTTCTTCTTCAACGTCAGGTTTTACAATAAACATAATTTCATACTTGTTCATTTTTATACCTCCTATGGTCTAATGGTCTATTTTCTATAAATAGACAGGCAGTAAATTTTTGTTTTTTACATGCCCGTGTATTATAGCATAGCATTATTGATATTTCAATTGATTTTATGATAAATCTTCAATCGTTGTTATTTTTTTATTTGTATAACTTCCTAATACAACATATACCTCTTCTTGCTCAAAATTTTCTACTAACGACGCATCATCTGTTGCAACAAATTGCATTTCTTTTCCTTTTTGATAAGCCGATAATATCAATTTTGTTAAAAATGCTTGCGGCGTTTGTGCTTGCATCATCTGCTCTCTATTTGGTGTATTAACTACTTTTCCATCAACTACTTCTTTAATTGTATCTTTAGATGGAACCATTACTAAACAAGCATTATGTCGACATAAACATTGACATATATCATCTATAACTTTTTTTTCAATATAAGGTCTAGCCCCATCATGGATCAATACATGCTCACTACTTACTAACTGCAATCCGTTATAGACGCTATCTTGTCGCTCTTTTCCTCCAATGCAATATTGGATGCGTTTATCTTTTGACAAAATTTTAAAATCATCTATTTCTGATTTTTTGCATACAACAATAATTTGTTTACAGCGTATATCATTTATAAATACTGATAATGTCTTTTCGTATATTGTTTGATTTTCTAACTTATAAAACATCTTATTATATTTTAATCCTGTTCGCGTGCCACTACCTGCACATAATATAATTACACTGTATTGTATCATTTTACATACCTCCAATAATAATTACATTATAGCATATCTTTTGTAAAATAAAAAAGCCCGAAGGCTTAGTCAAATGCTTTGCGGCACTCAGCTTTAGCATTTTCATCAGGTTCGTAATTTGCCATAATTCCTTCTTTTAACAGATTAATTCCAGCATCTTTTACGTCTTGCTCCCAATTTCTCATCCATTCACCATCACCCCAACCGTATGATCCAAATAAGATTACATCTTTATTTTGTAGTTGTTCCTTTACTTCTTGGTAAAACGGTTCAAATTCTGATTCTTCTAGAACTTCTGCTCCCATTGATGGACAACCTAATGCAACGATATCATATGTTCCTATTGTCGTAACATCAAAACTAGAAACTTCCACAACAGTTACATCATACCCTTTTGCTTTAGCACCCTCCGCCATTTCATTTGCCATTATTTCTGTATTTCCACTAGCACTCCAAAATACAATTCCCACTTTTTTCATAATACATCCTCTCTTTCCTTCTATCATATATCTAAAGACTGATATGCATTCATTTATGCTACACTCAGTTGTAGAAACGTTTTGCCTTGCTTATATCTCGAAATATAAGTTTGCTTACACATATCAAATCTTTTGAATATTTTTTTTGCTTTCACGACATCACTGTACACCTTCCAATGACCGATGTACAAACAATTATCCCCTTGATGGTCTATAAAACTCTTTACATCATTAGGCGGATACCCCAAAAATACACCAATTTCATGTGGAAAGCTTTTAGTATCTGTAAACCTCCCTTGTAAATATTTAAGTATTTCTTGTAGCGTACCACTAGGGTAGTTATATTTTTGTAAAATCATCTTTGATACTGTTTCCTTTAGGTCAACTAGTAGTGCTTTTTTACGATAAATATATACTAGTGCAAAATCATCAACTTGCTTCAAAATAATAATATTCATTCCTTTTTTAGATAATATTCGATTTAATGCCTCGATTTTCTTAGAGAAGTCACTCCCACAATTACGAATAGGAAACATGCTCGCTGTTTTAATATTCGCAAGTGTCGGGGCACAGTGTACGATTAACATATGTTGTATATTCATATCCCACCTCATTGTTAGTTGTTGCTAACTTCCGCTCTTTTAAATGGTTAGCGATTGCTAACACAATATAAATATACCTTTAAACCGTTTGTGTGTCAAGAAAAAAAAGCCCTAAGGCTTTATAAATACTCAAGTACTCCACGAATATCCATTACTACAGCATCAGCTCCAGCATCAGTATAACGTTTTGTGACTTTTTCTATAATTGTATCTTTTTCGATTGATGATAAACCGTCATATTCTTTCTTTGTTAATCCTACTTCTGAGCTACCTTCTATGATTCCTATCGCAAATACTCCAGCTGCTTTTGCTTCTTTGATATCTGACACAGTATCACCAACCTTAATAACTTCATTAACATGCTTTGTTTTTAGTACTTCCATATTGCGATAAATCATATATGGATATGGTCTCCCCATTCCATTTGTAGAATCTGGTGAGAACCAACATTGTGGTTGATATCCTTGTTTTTTTGCCTCTTTAGTTACTACTTCCATCATGCTATCTGTATACCCTGTTGTTGATCCAATTGAAATTCCTTTTTCTTGAAGCGTTGCGATTGTTCCTAATACATAAGGTTTTATATCGCAATGCTGTTCAAGGATTGCAAATAAAGCTGGTTCAAACTGTGCATACATTTCATCAATATCTTTTTCGTTTGCTATGCGACCATGTAGTTTTTCATATTCTGCTTTAATCCTTGGCATTTCTAACATTGTTTTTATATGATCTCTTTTTAACATTCCCATAGGGGCTCTTACTTCATCAGCTGTTGGCTCTATACCTACTTCTTTAAATACTTTGATAAATGCTGCTACTGGTGCAAAGCATCCATAATCTACGACTGTTCCTGCCCAATCAAATATAATTGTTGTTTTTTTCATATTATTCTCCTAATTGCTTAAAATATTCTTCAAAAATATTACATAACATTACCATATCATCTTGGTATATCTCCCCAATGTTTCCAATACGGAATGTATCTTTATCTGTAACTTTTCCTGGATAAATTGCATACCCTCTTGCCTTAACGTATGTGTACATATCAATAAATGAAAAGTCATGTTTATCCGGGAATAAGAATGTAGTAATAATTGGACTTTGGTGTGCTTCACCAATGTAAGTTTCAACACCCATATTATTCATTCGACTAATTAAATATCTATTATTACTTCTATATCTTTCCTCACGAGCAACTACGCCACCTTCTTCATCTAATTCTTTTAATGCTTGGTGAAATGCAAGGACAACATGTGTCGGTGATGTAAAACGCCACTTCCCATCTTTATCCATCTCTTGCCATTGATCATATAAGTCTAATGATAAACTTCTTGCTTTTCCTTTGCATTTATTTAATTCATCCTTGTTACAAATAATAAATGAAAACCCTGGAACACCTTGAATACACTTATTAGCACTAGAGATAATGAAATCAATTCCTAATTGTTCAACCTCAATCTCAATTCCACCTAGGCTTGACATAGCATCTACAATCATTGTTCTATTTGCTGCTTTAACAACTTTTGTAACCGCAGCAATATCATTTAAGATTCCTGATGTTGTTTCACAATGCACCATGATCACATGTGTTATCGTATTATCTTTTATCAATAACTCTTCAACAATATTAGCATCTGGAATTTTATCATAGTCTACAGTATAAACTTCGTGATTCACACCAGCATACTTTGCTGTTTTAACCATTCGTTCTCCATAAGCACCATTAGCGATAATTAATATTTTGTCATCTTTTCCAACAACACTTGTAATTACAGATTCAACACCAAAACTTCCACTTCCTTGCATTAGTACTGTAGTATATTTTTCTTTCGATGCCTTTGCAACGTCTAACAAACGCACTCGAATATCTTGTGTAATTTGTTTATAATCATCATCCCATGTACAATGGTCTACCATCATCACTTCTTTTACAGATGATGTTGTCGTTAATGGTCCTGGTGTTAATAGTTTGTATTTTATCATTTTTGTTCTCCTTCAATATATATAATTGCTTCTTCAACTATGTCTAATGCCTTATTTAAATCTACATCTGTAATTATTAATGGTGGTGAAAGTGTTAAGACATTTCCTTGTGATACCTTAAAACTTAGTCCATTCTCTAAACAACGATATAGAATTCTTTCAGCTTTATCATTTGCTTTCTCTTTTGTTTGACGATCTTCTACAAGCTCAATTGCCAGCATTCCACCAATACAACGTATATCACCAACAACGAAATACTTATTCATCATGTCATGTCCGCGACTAAATAATATTTTTTCAATTTCTTTTACACGAACTAGTAAATCGGTATCTTCAATGTAGTTTATTAACGCTAATGCTACGGCACTTGCCATTGGATTTTTTTCATGAGTATAGTGTCCTAGCGAAACATCTTGACATACATTATATTTATCTTTTGCGATAATAGCAGAGATTGGGTACAAGCTACCTCCCATACCTTTTCCAACAACTAAAACATCTG
>CAYJEM010000030.1:0-3300 GCA_964369175.1 uncultured Erysipelotrichales bacterium
AGGTATAATATGAAAAAAATAAAGAATGTTTTTGCGTTGTTATTATGTGTATTATTATCATTTCAACCATTGAATACTGTAAGCGCAAATAGTCAAGAGTCTAATGATGACGTAAGTAACAAAGTTGTTGCTTATGACATCAGTGACATCGAAAAGCAAGAATCAAGTGTAGGAGAGCAGTTTACACCGACGCTTCCAAATACGATTAATGTAGATCTTGCAAGTATTGATGAACAAGGTGAAGAAAATATTGTAAAGGAGGAAGTTGAAGTAACCTGGAAAGAACTTGATGGAAAAGAATTTCATACGAATAGTGAAGATATATATACCTATCAAGCAACATTTATAGATGAGGCAGTTATCCTAGATAAACAACTAGAGTTGCCTTTAGTCTCAGTAACAGTTAATAAACTAGATGATTTTGAAACAGACAAGCAATCAAGTGATGAGCCAGAAAATGAGCCAGAAGAAATTATCGACACAACCAAGACTAAATCAAATGATATAGAGATAGAAGAGCCAAAGATAGAAAATAAATCTACAAATATTGCAATGAGTCCACGTGGTACATTATCATTTGCGACATCTCCAATTGAGTTTGGTGAAGGTAATCCATGGAATTATGTGGAATATAATGGCGTATACTCATATGCTATTGAGGTAAGTTATGATAGTACAATTGCTGCTGGACAAGAACGAACGGTAATTATAAACGCTGATGCTTTTAATATCGGGATATCGTATCCATTAGAAATTGGTACACGTGCAGAAAGTGCAAGTTTTATTAATGCGGTGTCATTGAGTGAGAATAAAAAAGTTCTTACATACACTATAAATAATGAAGAATTAAAAAGTGCACCTGGGATCATTACATTTACATTAAAAAGTACAAATTATTTTGCAAAAGGTTTTTATACTACTGATTACTATAAGCCAAGTACTCTTGCATCAAATATTGGTGTTATGTTATTGAATAATCCTAATGCAAGAATGGGAATATCTTTAACTAGCGGTAGTGATGCTAGTGAAACAGTTACCTTAGAACATGTATTGAAACGAGATAATCATGAAGTATTACCGTTAGTTGAAAAGCATTATATTTCATCAGCTTATGGTAGTGTACAAAGTGGTAAAAGTCTTAATCAGTTATATTTAGGTAGTGATGGGTATTTATACTATAGAAATACAAGTGGCACGAACCTTTATGTTGGAACAATTAATACAGCTTCAAAAACACTGATAAGTGCACCGGTATACTACTATAGACTTAACTTGGTGGATGAAGATCATGCTCCAATTGGAGATCCGAAATTTGAGTTTAAAGTTCCATCAGGGTTTAATTTTGTAGATTATAATACTTATGTACCTGAATATTCAACTAATTCAACCTTAGCTGTTGCAAGAGTAAATAGTGTTGAAGATAGTTTTAGTGGCACTTCATCACAAATAACTAGTATTATAAGTACAACTCTTTCATCAAATGCTAGACAAATGCTTACAGGTATTGCACCAGCTAATACACAAGGATATGTAATGTATGCCATAACAGGGAATGGTGTAACCAGTATAAGGGCTAATCAACCCTTACATACATATACCGAGGAAAGTTATACATCAGATGAAGCTACCAATGTAAATTATAATGTAGTAACAATAGATGCAACAACTGGTGAGTATGTAGTTGAACCTAGAGAAGAACAGTTCGATACTATGTCTATACACATTCCTGAATATACATACGAAGATATGATTTCAATGGAAGCCTCAGTACCTGAAAAGGTAAATGATGAAGATCCAGACGATACGAAGTATAATTTTTCAATATTCAACAATGTAACTTCAGATATTAATAGTGCTGGAGAAAAAGAATATACAAATCAGTTTGTATCACAAAATCGTGCACCATATTTCCATAATGATGGAACAATGACAATGGAATTTAATGATCCGGATTTTGTACCAAGAACATTGGTTTTACCAAATTCTCAAGGAGAATTTACTGGCTATCAAATATTTTACAGTGATGGCCATACTGAAAATGTAAATGTTATCGGCGAGATTACAATTGATTTTAATAAGCGTAGTACAACAATTGATAAAATCGTGTTTAATATCTCTTCTAGAGGATTAATTGAAAGAGGTAAAGCGAGTGGTTATGAAACGCCAGGGTATTTCCAAGGTGATTTCATAAAACCAGAACCAGGGGAACCAAATAGTATTAAAGTTGATGTATTATTTGAGAGTAAAGGAAATGGACCAGATTCATTACTTCCAGGAGCAAAAGTTGAAGCACCAAAAGAAATTACGTGGGAATATGAGGAAACATCAGACTATTTACATTTATATCAAGAAACTATGATTAGAGAAAATCTTATATTAAATGAAGATTGGAGTGATCTACCATCAATTGATATAGGAATTGCGATGCCAATGGAAGCAAGACAATCATCTACATCGTATCGAAATGTTAGAATTGATTTATTTAGTACAACCTATCCAGGTGCTGATGTTGAGGCAACAAAAGCATTGCTTGCTCAAGTAAATAGTAGGTTTTCTTTCTATCCAAAATCATCAATATATACATTTGTTGAGGACTCAAATAGTAAAGTATGGTTTGAATATCGAACAAATAAAAACAATGATGTTCGAGTGCACAATGTAAATCTTGACTCAACAACCGTATCAATACGATTAGAAAGTGATGAATATTTAACAGAACTTGTGTTGTGCTCGGATTACTTGAAATTATATGGTGCGGATACAGAATATAAAGATAGTGGTTTTGATGCCGAAGCATTTATAAAAGAGATTGAGCTTTCGCGTACAAGAAAAACAGATATTAGTGCTATCGATCATAATGAACAGGTAGAAATACGTTCTACTATTACAGCTGATGGATTAACGAATACTTGGATTCCTAGTGTGGGTGAACAACCAGAAGTAAGTAAAAACAAAAATATATCATATCACTATAATAATCAATATGGATCAAATGGATCAAATATCACAGTGGTAAAATATTTGGATGTGCACTTAAATACTACTGGTAGCAGTGGAGGAATAGAGTTACCATCAACAGCAACAGAAGGATTGACCTTAGGAGATATCCCAAGTGCAAAAATTTCTGTAATATTACCAGTTACAAATAATGCAAAGTCACAAGGTCACGATGGTAATTTATTTTATCCATTTGGTACCAAAGCATATTTAGAATTAAATACGCAACAGTATAAATATATAGGAGACGATCCTCAAGTAGAGATTATTAAAGAAAATGGAAAAACATGGTTGGTGTATGAG
>CAYJEM010000030.1:3400-22592 GCA_964369175.1 uncultured Erysipelotrichales bacterium
CGATCCTCAAGTAGAGATTATTAAAGAAAATGGAAAAACATGGTTGGTGTATGAGTTATATACTGCTGATATGACTGGACAGTCATCAGAAGATTTAAGGTTGACGCCAAGTGATTTCTTAGTAGTAGGGGATATTTTACCGCATGAAAGTTATCCATTATTCTTAGATGGGTATATGGATATAGGTAATTTAGTTATTCAAAACAGAGATGCTGACCCATTCATTGATTATATCCCAACAGGAGCAATTGAAACACATGGCTTAGAAGATGTATATGGATTAAAAGGGCATAGCCACGTTGAATATGATGGCAAAAGATTTATTCAAATACGCAATATTAATACAGAAATAGCAATAGAATCTGCAGAAAATAGTGGGTTGCAAATATATCCTGGAATTGAAGGAAAAACGACACCAGTTGAAACAGTTACTTATGATGCAAGACAACACAATCAACTGATATTGAATACCCAAATCGGATCAAATAAAGATCAATATACAAATTATCATCTTGTAGTAGAGTTACCTAGAGATAAAATAGAATCAGCAACTTCAACTCCAGAAAAACAAGAAATAAGTAACCTTTCACTATATGTTCGTAGTTTAGATCCAAGTAATGTCGTTGTATCAAATAACATTACAGCCCCTTATACAGTTCAATACGCCTCAGCATATGAATTTGACAAAGAAAACCATATCAATTCAGTTCTAAAAAGTGTTACAACTGCAACAAGTGTAGAAGAAGCAAGATATGTCATAATATCATTTTCAGAAATACCAGTAAGTACGTTTGTAGATATAGATATAAAGCTCCAAGCAAAAGAAAATGATATGTATAAAAGTGCTCATGAATCAATATCCTATGCAACAATTAATGGAAGGTTTGAATACAAACTAGCAAGTAGTGGATCAGCTATTGCAACAGTTGGAGAATCACAAGTTGCTAGATCTGCAAAATATATATTTAGTTGGTATGAAGTAAAAGGTACTGTATTTGAAGACGTATATTCATATAGTTTAATAGATGGGCTGTATTTCCCACAAGATAAAGGATTTGATAATACAGAATTTACATTTGATAACTTTGCTACATTAGATGCTCAGGGGAAACCAGAACAACTTCAAGCATTAGTTACTTCAAAAGCATCATATTTTCAAGCTACAGGATATAGCTTATTTATACAACCGCGAGAAACTAAAGATAACACACCGGATTATATTATTGCAATAAATAAAGAAACACTAATGCCTAGTTATGAACCCGGGGAAGATGTTGTATTTAATAATGCACTAAATGCATCTGATTACACAAACCTTACAATGCTAAATCGTAATAATAATGCACCAATAAGTGGTGGAATAGAAATCATTGCTAATGCAAACACATTTGAAATTATATCATCGACAGAAACTGGAGTACCTCATGTAACTCAATATGAAATAGACAATGGACATATTGACTTTGCAGTAACTAGAAATCCAACAGTGGAAATAACACCAAATATTACATCAGTTAAAGTTGGAGAAACCATAACTTTAGAGTTAGAAATCATAGGTGCTGGTACATTTAAAGAAGGTCAAATATATAATCCAGTAGATGGTGAAACTTACGGAAAAGCAACTGTAACAGCAACAAATCCTGTGACAAATAGTGCTACTATTGTATTAGAAGGAGTTGATATAACGGTTAATCCAGATACTGGCGAACTGATTTTCAAAGATGCAATTACTACAATATACAACCATTTAGGAGAAGAAATTAATGTAACATCTAAATATTCAGTATATGCAGATCCATTTGTAACTTTTTATGATTATGATAAAGATAAAGTAGATGTAATTGGTAAGTGGAATGATACTACAATAACTACAAATAATATCCCGGAAGTTATAGAACAAGATCCAAACAATCTATATAACGGACTACTTGATAATACGAAAGTACCATTAATTACTAGTCCACAAAACTATATTTTTGCCGGATGGCAAACACATGCTGGAGAAATGGTACCATTTAGTGGTGATGTTACATCATTAGTTAAATTTGAAAAACTGTATCCTATATTCGAAGAAGATTTCTTAGTAGACAGTGATGAAGACTTAAATGGTGACATGCCAGGAGATGGTATACCAGATAAGTACCAAACAACAGTAAAACACATAGTAACAAATGGAACATGGAGTCCAAATATCACAGAAACAACAGAAGTAGTTACATTTAAAAAGGGTGACCAACCATCAAATGATATAGATGCAACAGCTTCGTTTATAAAACCAACAGGAACACAAAACCTAGGGTATGATAGTGGTGCTTGGACAAGTGTAGAACCAACAGGAACACTAGTGTTTACAGTAGATGAGGTAACATATACTTATGAATATCAACCAATTATTCCAACAGTAACACAAGCTGTAACAAACCCTGGGGGAATACATCCAGATACAGATGCAGTAACTGTAGAAAAAGATACACCTGTTACATTAACAGCAACAGGTAATTCAAAAGGAGCCACTGAAAGTGAACTTACATATCAATGGTATGAAAAAGATGCCACTGGTAAATTAGTTGAAATTCCTGGGGCAACGAATATAACATATATTCCAAGTACAAATACACTTGGACAAACTCTATATGTAGTAGTTGTTACTGATACAAGAAACAATCAAACAGCTACATCTGAAGTTTCAACTGTAACTGTAGAAACTATGTATGATGTTATATTTGAAGAAAATGGTGGAAGTGAAGTACCTGATCAAACACTAAAACCAGGAGATAAAATTATTGAACCACCGATGCCAACAAAACCAGGACATACTTTTGTTGGATGGTACCTAGATCCACAATTAACACAAAAATTTGATTTTAATACTCCTATGCCAGAAGGTAATCTTACACTATATGCAAAGTATGAAGTAAGCACACCAAGCACTGGTGATAATACACAAATTGTATTATGGATAAGCATAATGAGTGTTACAGCATTAGGATTCATTATATTTAAAAAAACAAAAAAGAATGAAAAATAGTATAAAAATTACTATGCAGTAAGCCAATGTGGGGACAATTAGTCCCCACATATTGTTATTTACATACAACTATAATTTACAGAATTACTGGCTACTATATAGTGTATATACTTTTTTTATTAATTTGTTTACAATCAGTAAGCAATTAAATTTATACGAAAGAACAGTGTATATAAATTTTTACATATGACCATCTAATGTGGTATAATATACAAGTATGCATTAAAGGTGGAGGTAAATATGTATAGAGACTTACTAAAAAGAATAATAGATTGTATTGTTGCAATCATTGGGTTTGTTATTTTGTCACCAATCTATTTGGTGTTATGTTTATGTATAAAAATAACATCACCTGGTCCAATACATTTTAAGCAAAAAAGAGTTGGGAAAAACAACACCCATTTCTATATATTGAAATTTAGAACTATGAAAATAGACACTCCTAAAGATACGCCAACACATCTATTAGAAAATCCAGATATGTATATTACAAAAGTTGGGGCTTTTTTGCGAAAAACAAGTTTAGATGAACTTCCACAAATATTTAATATTATAAAAGGTGACATGGCTATTATTGGTCCGCGTCCAGCATTATGGAATCAATATGATTTAATTGAGTTACGCACCAAAAACAAATCGGCATTTGTTAGACCAGGGCTTACAGGTTTAGCACAAATAAGTGGTCGTGACGAGTTAGAAATAGAAGTCAAAGCTGTTATTGATGGTGAGTATGCAAGTAATATAACAATTATAAAAGACATAAAAATATTTTTTATGACATTCATTAGTGTTTTAAGAAGTGATGGGGTAAAAGAAGGGAAGTAGATTATAATGTCCAAATATACAAAGATAAATAGAAAGTTACTACTTTTATTATGGGATATACTCGCGGTATATTCATCATTTATAATAGCTAATATATTAATGTCAACAGTACTTACTTCTGCTGTTGTATCGCTCACACCGATTGAAATTGCTGTATATGCAGTGGTGATTGTATTAATATATTCATTACTCGGCTTGTATCGAAGTGTATGGCACTTTGCAAGTGTTGTAGAATTAAAAAATATTGTCAGTGCAACAGTAATAATTACTTTGATACAAGGTGTAGCAATGTATTTTTTTCAAAATAGTGTTACACTTGTTTGGTTTATGGGATACATAGTATCATTGTTTATATTAACATGTATGTCTAGGTTTGCTTATCGAATTTTACGTTTAGTAGCTCAAGAGCGTGGACTATTAGGTAGAACAAGCACTTTGAATACACAGGTGATGATTATTGGTGCCGGTAGTGCTGGTGATATGATTTCCAGGGAAATATTTGAAAAAAAACAATTGCATAAGACAGTTGTTTGTTTTATAGATGATAATGTAAATAAAACTGGTAAGAAAATACAAGGTAAATTAATTTATGGTACACGTGATAAGATTATTGAAGCAGTAGAAAAGTTCAACATACAAGAAATTATTATAGCGATACCAAGTTCGTCTGCAACAAACAGAAAAGAACTTGTAGATATCTGTAATAAAACCAATTGTAAAACAAGTGTACTACAAGGGTTATATGAAACAGCGAATGCTAGGGTTGGTCTAAGTGATATACGAGATGTAAATGTAGAAGACTTACTAGGACGTGACTCAATAAAAGTAAATCTTACGGATATAATGACATATGTAAATAATAAAGTTGTTATGGTTACTGGTGGAGGTGGTTCTATTGGTAGCGAGTTATGTAGACAAATTGCTGCTAATGGTCCTAAAAAACTAATTATTGTAGATATATATGAAAATAATGCTTATGATATTCAATTAGAACTTAGAAGAAGGCATCCGGAATTAAATTTAGATGTTATGATTGCATCAGTGCGTGACAAAGAAAGAATTAATGACCTATTCCATACATATAAACCAGAAATTGTATATCATGCAGCTGCTCATAAACATGTTCCGTTGATGGAGGATGCGCCTCATGAAGCAGTAAAAAATAATGTGTTTGGCACATTAAATGTAGTACAAGCAGCAGATGAATATAAAACAAAGAAATTCATACTGATTTCAACAGATAAAGCAGTAAACCCAACAAATATTATGGGGGCAACAAAAAGAGTGTGCGAGATGATTGTACAAACATATGACAAGAAATCAAAAACAGAATACGTTGCAGTACGTTTTGGTAATGTTTTAGGATCAAATGGATCAGTAATTCCGCTGTTTAAAAGACAAATTGAAAATGGTGGACCAGTAACAGTAACCCATCCAGAAATAACAAGGTATTTCATGACCATACCAGAAGCAGTGTCGCTTGTATTACAAGCAGGTGCATATGCTAAAGGAGGAGAAATATTTGTATTAGATATGGGTGAACCCGTTAAAATAGTTGACTTAGCAATTAATCTAATTCGTTGTAGTGGATTTATACCATATAAAGATATTGATATAAAGTTTTCAGGACTTCGTCCAGGTGAAAAACTATATGAAGAATTATTAATGGATGAAGAAGGTTTGCAAAAAACAGATAATGAACTTATCAAAATTGGGAAACCTATAGAAATGGAAGAACATAAATTATTTGTACAACTTGATCAATTAAGAGCTGCAGCATTTGATGAAACATCAGATATAAAGAGTACTGTATCAACTGTTGTTGATACATACACACAAGATGAAAGGGACTGAAAGATATAACTATGAAAAGAAAAAAGAATATTTGGTTTTTTTCTCACCATTCAACTCCGCCTGAGTTTGGACAATTTGCTAGACATTATAACCTTGGAAAAGAGTTGATAAGAAAAGGATATCAGGCAACTGTCTTTGCTGGCAGTGTCCCACATAACTCAGACACCCAGTTAATTCCAGGTAATGAAAAATTTATTGAATACGACAAAACTGGTGTACCCTATGTGTTTATAAAAACTTGTTTATATAATCATAGCGGTAAAAAGAGACTACAAGCAATGATACAACATACACGTAGATTGTTTTCAGTAACTAAAAAGATAGCAAAAAAGCAAGGAAAGCCAGATGTAATTATTGCTTCATCACCACATCCGCTTACTTGTGTTGCAGGGATTTTTATTGCTAAAAGATATAAAGTACCGTGTTATGTGGAGGTTAGGGATTTATGGCCTGAGTCTATTGTGGCATATTCAAATAAATATACTAGAAAGAGTTTTGTTATAAAGTGCTTGGCAACTTTAGAGAAATGGCTATATACAAAAGCGGATAAAATAATATTTTTAAGTCCTAATAATTACCAATATATAATTGAAAGAGAGTGGCAACATACAATACCAAAGAAAAAATGCTATTACCTGAGTAATGGAGTTAACCTGGAATCGTTTTATAAAGATAAAAATGAACACAAAATTACTGATGAACACTTAGAAAACACTGATTTAATAAAGTTTGTTTACATTGGTTCAATACGAAAAGTTAATAATCTTGGATATCTTCTAGATATTGCAAAGGAAGTGACAAATTCAAAGATTGCTTTTCTGGTTTGGGGTAAGGGGGATCAACTAGAAAATTTAAATCAAAGAATTGTAGACGAGGGTATAAAAAACGTTTTTTTTAAAGGCTCGGTTGATAAACGATATATTCCATACATTATGAGTAAATCAGATATCAATTTGCTCCACAATGGATATAGTGATATACTTCGATTTGGAATAAGTTGGAATAAACTATTTGATTATTATGCATCAAGAAAGCCGTTTTTAGCAACAATTCCAATTCCAAATCCAGAATTTAATGATTCGTTTTGTAAAGTATCAAAAAGTAAAGACAAAAGTGAAGTTCTTAAGAATATTAATGAAATGGTTGAAAACCTAAATGTGTTAAATAAAAATGCAGATACTATGCTAGAAAGTTTGGCGATTGAATATGACTTTAAGAACTTATCAGAAAAATTATCAAAAATTATAGAAGATAAGAGGGATTAATATGAAATATGCATTGATAGGTTGTGGAAGAATATCTACAAATCATATAAGCGCAGCAATTAATAATAATATGGAGATAGTAGCAGTTTGTGATATCTTAGAAAAAAATATGGTGTCTCTATTGGCCAAACACAATATACAAAATAAAAGTATCAATCAATATGTAGATTACAAAGAGATGTTACAAAAAGAAGAAATTGATATTGTAAGTATTGCGACAGAAAGTGGATTACATGCACAAATTGCACTTGATTGTATTGATGCTAATGTGAATGTTATTATAGAAAAGCCGATGGCGATGTCTATTGAAGAAGCCGATGAAATCATTTCAAGATCAAAGGCTAATAATACAAAAGTTTCTGCATGTCATCAAAATAGATTTAATATCGCAGTGCAAAAAATGAGAGTTGCAGTTGAAAAAGAACGTTTTGGAAAAATTTCTCATGGTTCTATCCATGTTCGTTGGAATCGTAATGAAAATTATTATACACAAGCACCTTGGAGAGGTACATGGGCACAAGATGGTGGAGCATTAATGAATCAATGTATACATGGAATTGATTTACTAAGATGGATGATGAATGATGATGTGGTTGAAGTGTATGGAGTTACCAAGCAACAATTTCATGGCTACTTAGAATGTGAAGATATAGGTATGGCAGTTGTTAAGTTTGCTAATGGAGCAATTGGAACTATTGAAGGAACAACAAATGTTTATCCTAAAAACTTAGAAGAAACATTATATATGTTTGGTGAAACTGGAACTGTTAAGTTAGGTGGGAAATCAGTTAACAATATTGATGTTTGGGACTTTGCTGACGAAACTGAAGCAGATAAATTCAACAAAGGATTAGAAGAGCAAACAAGTAATGTATATGGGAACGGGCATACTAGCTTATTTGCAGACATGATAGATGCAGTAGAAAATGACAGAGCGCCTTACGTTGATGCTGTAGCAGGTAGAAATGCACTTGAAATGATTTTGGCTATATATAAAAGCGCTGCTACGGGAACACCAGTCAAATTACCATTAGAAAAATGTGCATCAATAGATTTTGAAGGAAGATTTCAATAGAAAGAGGTGTATTTATGCAGTTTATTGATTTACAAACACAATATCAAAAATTAAAGACAGAAATTAATAATAATATCCAGAATGTACTTGACCATGGCCAATATATTATGGGGAAGGAAGTTGGAGAATTTGAACAACTTCTTTCAGATTTCACAGGTATGAAGCATGTTATTACATGTGCTAATGGAACAGATGCACTGCAAATGATATTTATGGCTTATGGAATAGGTGAGGGCGATGTAGTATTTTGTCCTAATATAACCTTTATAGCAAGTGTCGAACCTGCATGTATGTTGGGAGCTAAACCAGTATTTTGTGATATCCAAAGTGACACTTACAATTTATGTCCCATATCTTTAGAAAAACAAATTCAACGAGTTATATTAGATGGCCAATATAAACCGAAAGCTGTTGTAGCAGTAGATTTTTTAGGAAATCCATGTGATTATTATTCAATTCAAAAGGTATGTAAAAAACACAATATACTTCTCATAGAAGATGCGGCACAAGGGTTTGGTGGAGTATATCATGGAAAAAAATGTTGTTCATTTGGTGATATTGCCACAACATCATTCTTTCCAGCAAAACCACTAGGGTGTTATGGAGATGGTGGTGCGATATTTACAAATGATGATAAAGTTGCAGACATCTTAAAATCTATCCGAGTGCATGGTAAAGGAAGTACAAAATACGATAATATTAGAGTTGGTTTGAATTCAAGATTGGACACCATACAAGCAGCGATATTGAAGGTTAAACTCGAAGCATTTATTGATAATGAAACAGAAAATAGACAAGTAATAGCTAGTAGATATAATGAGGCGTTTACAAAACATTTTACAACTCCGTATGTTGCAAAAAATACAATGTCAATATATGCACAATATGCACTATTGGCAAGCAGTGAAGAAGAACGTAACAGAATCATAAAAAAATTATCAGAAAAAAACATTCCCAATATGATATACTATCCAACACCACAAAGTGACTTAAAAGTATATGAAGGACTGCCTTTCAATGATATAGAGTATCCAAACTCTACATTCTATTGTAATCATACGTTTAGTTTACCAATGCACCCTTATCTTTCTATCGAAGACCAAAATACAGTTATTGAAGCTGTTCTAGAGGTGAAAAATGATGAAATATAAAGTGCATGAAAGTAGTTATGTAGGAGACAATGCAAAAATTGGTGAAGGAACAACAATATGGCACTTCTCACATATCATGAATAACGCAAGAGTTGGAAGCAATTGTAATATTGGACAAAATGTCGTAATATCACCTGATGTAATAGTGGGCGATGGGGTGAAAATTCAAAATAATGTTTCAGTTTATACTGGAGTAACAATCGAAGATGATGTGTTTTTAGGGCCATCATGCGTATTTACTAATGTAATAAATCCAAGAGCATTTATTCAAAGAAAAGATGAATACAGGCAAACAATAGTAAAAAAAGGTGCATCCATTGGAGCAAATTCAACAATTGTTTGTGGATATAATATAGGAAAATATGCATTCATAGGTGCCGGGACTGTAGTAACAAAAGATGTACCAGATTATGCATTGATGGTAGGAACACCAGCAAAGATTATAGGATATGTGTGTGTATGTGGAGAGAAAATACATTTTAATGAAAACCATGCACAGTGCTGTAAATGTCAAAGAAAGTATATATTAACTGATAATATAGTATCGGAGGAGGAGTAATATGAAAGAAAAACTATTGAATAAAATAAAAAATAGAGATTTAGTTATTGGAGTAGTTGGATTAGGATATGTAGGGTTACCATTAGCTGTTGAAAAAGCAAAAGCTGGGTTTAAGACAATTGGTTTTGACGTACAATCTAAAAAAGTAGATATGGTTAATGCAGGTGAAAACTATATTGGAGATGTAGTACAAGAAGACTTATCTGAAGTTATTTCTAGTGGATTATTATCTGCAACAACTGACTTTAGTTTCATTAAAGATGTAGACTTTATAGCAATTTGTGTGCCTACACCATTAGATGAGTTTAAGCAACCAGATATTACATATGTAAAAAGCAGTACAGAAGAAATATCAAAATATATCACAAAAGAAACAATGGTAGTACTTGAAAGTACTACTTATCCCGGAACAACTGAGGAGCTATTACAACCAATCCTAGAATCTAGTGGGTTAGTATGTCAAGAAGATTTCTATTTAGGTTATTCACCAGAACGTGTCGATCCAGGTAACTTAATATACAAAACAAAAAACACACCTAAAGTAGTTGGTGCAGTTGGTAAAGATGCAACAGATGTAATTGCTGAAGTGTACAAAGCGGTATTGAGCAGTGATGTTCACAAAGTATCTTCACCAAAAGTTGCAGAAATGGAAAAAATATTAGAAAATACATACAGAAATATAAATATTGGGTTAGCTAATGAAATGGCCTTAATATGTAATCGTATGGGTATTGATGTATGGGAAGTAATCGATGCTGCTAAATCGAAACCTTACGGATTCCAAGCATTTTATCCAGGTCCAGGATTAGGAGGACATTGTATACCATTAGATCCTTTCTATTTATCTTGGAAAGCACGTGAATTTAATTATCATATGCGTCTAATTGAAGTATCAGGTGAAATTAATGACTATATGCCTGAATATGTAATTGAGAGATGTTCAAAGATATTAAATCGAAATAAAAAACCATTAAACGGGGCTAACGTACTAATCTGTGGAGTATCATATAAACAAGATATTGATGATTACAGAGAGAGTCCAGCACTTACAGTAATTGAAAACTTTGAAAGAGAAATGGCAAATGTTTCATACTATGATCCATATGTACCTACATTTAAGCATAAGGGTGTTGAGAGAAGTAGTGTTAACGCTTTAGAAAATTTAGATAGCTATGATGTGATTGTTGTTACAACAGCTCACACAACAGTTGACTATGAGTTTATTGCGAATGCTGGCGTGCCTGTGTTTGATACAAAAAATGCAATGAAAGAAGTAGAAAATAGAAAAAATATTGAAGTGTTATAATTAACACTTCAAAAATGAAAGGAATATGTATCTGGATGAGAAAGGTATGCCACATAACATCTGTGCATAAGAGCCAAGATGTTAGAATTCTAAAAAAACAATGTCGATCATTAGCCATGGCTGGATATGAAACATATCTAGTTGCACCAGGAGATACCTATATAGAAAATAATGTGAATATAGTTGGTATAGGTGAAACCATTGGTGGAAGGGTTAATAGAATGTTATTGAGAAGTAAAAGTGCATATAAAAAAGCACTCGAATTGGATTGTGATATCTACCAAATACATGATCCAGAGTTATTGCCGTATGCATTAAAGTTAAAACGTCGAGGAAAAAAAGTCATTTTTGATAGTCATGAAAATTATATTATGCAAATCAAGGAAAAAGAATACATTCCTTCAATTTTTCGTTGGATTATTGCATCAGGGTTTAGTGCCTATCAAAAGCATGTATTGAAAAAAATAGATGCAGTAATTTTCCCGTGCACACTAAATGGCAAAGATATATTTGAAGGACTGTGTAGGAAATCAATTACACTAGGAAATCAACCTATGCTAGATGAACTCTACAACAAGTATAACCCCAATGAGCATAAGAATGAGAAGTATATCTGTCATGTTGGGGGATTAACATATAATCGTGGGATTGAGCACCTGGTTAAATCAGCTGAAGTCAGTAAAACAAAGCTAGTACTAGGTGGCGGAATCAGTGATGCGTTTAAATCAAAACTAGAAGAGTTAAGTGCATATAAATACGTGGATAATAGAGGATTTTGTAATCGAGACGAAGTACTTGAGATATATACTAATGCAACAATAGGTGCTTGTACATTGCTAAATGTAGGTCAATATAACAAGTATGACAACTTTGCGACAAAAGTATATGAGTATATGGCACTTGGGTTGCCAGTAATTTTGAGTGATTACCCTTATGCGAGAAAAGTTATTGAAAAATATAATTTTGCAATATTAGTTGATCCAACAAATATAGACGAAATTGCTGATGCAATTACTTACTTAAACAATAATCCAGAATTATGCCAACAAATGGGAGATGAAGCAAGGCGTGCAATTAAAGAGGAATTTAATTGGGAAATAGAGGAGAAAAAATTAATTTCACTGTATTTAGAGTTAAATAATTAAGGATAGTGACATATGTAAATATGGGTGAACGATTAATATTTTGAAGTAAATTATTTGAGAGGTGAAAGAGTCGTGTATATGAAAAATAAATTAAAAACAGTTTGTGCAGTAATAAAAAACAAAAAAAAATCAAAAATAATAATATATAATGCAATGGTATCCATTGTATGTGTTGTATTAGCTATGTATGTAGACACGATATATCATGCTTCATTCATTCTTTCATATATTTTACTTTTGTTAGTTTCAAACTTTTTATTGTTCAAAAAAACAAAAGATTTTTTTGATCCATTTTATTTGTTTAGTTTATGCTATGCACTAGTGCCAATCGGATCGTTCTATTCTATAATTACTAGATTTAGTACAGCGGTCTATATTAATAACGACATGAATTTTGATAAGTTTATAGAGTTATATAGCTTAGGATTACAAATGTTTATAATTGGTTATATAGCTACTATTTGCGGATATTACATTTTAATGAACCAGTGTAAAGATAATACTAACCTGAAAATAAAAAACTGTAATACTAAGTATATATCTAACACTGCATTGCGTACAGTAGTAGTATTATTTGCATGTATAGGTATAGGAAACTTTCTGTATAATGTGTATCTATTTTCTAGTGGCGATATAATTTTGTACCTGCAAACTATATCATTACGAAGCTCAGAATTTAAATTAGGCGGGACGACTTTAGGGTATCACGCTATAGAAATGGCAGTTTTGATGTATCTGTATTATCTATTCAGAAATAAATATAGTGTAGGTTTCAGTTTTTATGCATTGTTGATTGCATCACTGATAATACTTTTTTCAAAAGGGCGATTATTTTATATGGCAACATATATGGGTACTGTGATAGGTGTATATTATTATTTTGTATATGATTTAAAAAAATATAATAGAATTTTCTTTTGTATAGGAATTTCTGCAATTTTGCTTTTTATAGGTTCATATTTCTTTAGATATGTTAGTTCGTATATCATTGGATATGGCCTCACTGATATATCAGAGATATTAAAAATATTGGGTACTAGTTTATCACAGTTCGGATACTATGCAGTAGATAAAGGGAATATACCAAATATTACACTCTTACCAACTATAATTGAAAATTATAGTTTCGACAATTATTTGTACGGAAGTTCATACCTTATTCCAGTTTTTGGGGATATACCAGGAATAATATCATTACTAGATATTGATAATTCGATACCGGCTATTCTTGTAAAGAACACATATTTTTCGCATATATCTTCAGGTTCCTTACCAGTAACAGTCATAGGAGAGGCATTCATGAACTTTGGATATGTAGGAATACCACTTATTATGTTTGTAGTCGGATTATTAGCAGCAACTTTACGAAAATTTTTGTTAAATCACACGAATATTTTTGTATTAATTATATATCTTAAAATAGGAATAGGTTTTTTTGCAATACTTCCCAAAGGAGAGTTTAATAATTTCACTATTTGGATGATTATACCAACTATGGTAACATATATAGTCCTTCGTGTTATAACACTAGTTTCAAATCACATAAGAAGAAAAAAGTCAAACAGCACTCGTCACGTTGTCCACTTTATAACTAATAACTTATTTACTGCTGATATTATTAAATTTTTTCCTAACTGTGTAAATGAAATAAAGCATACATTCATAATATACGGTGGTTATGGAAAAGAGATAAAGAAATATGAAAATACAGAAAATATTGTTGTATCTACATCACTGTTTGATTTCTTGACTATTTACAAACATATTCAAAACGCAGATAAAATACTGGTACATGGCTATAACTTAAGATTGGATATCGCATACCAATTTTTGAAAAGGTCTTTTTTGGAGAAAACATGTATAATCTTTTGGGGTGGAGATATTTATTCTCAGTCTATGTTGTCACGAAAAGGAAAGTTACTAAAATTTTTAGGCGCACCTATGAAAAAAAGAATAATTAAAGAGTGTGAAAAACACGCATATTTGACACCTTTCGATTATGATGTGGTAAAAAAATTATACAAAACAAATAAAACATATAACCATGTAATTTACTCTATGAACTTCTTTGATAAAAACTATCTAGAAGCAATAAATTTTTACTATCCAAATGCATATAGTGGCGGAGTTATAGCTGTGGGACATAGCGCAAATCAACAGCTTATGCATAACCAAGTATTTAAAAGAATAGCGAAGTTAGAAGACTTGAACCAAGTGATAGCACCATTATCATATGGTGATAAATGCTATGCGAATGATGTAATAAAAAAAGGTTTAAATTTATTTGGTAATAAGTTTGAGTACTTTGAAAAAAATAAGTCAGCAGTGGAATATCTGGAGTTTTTATCTACAATAGATGTTATGGTAATATATTCTGATCGTCAGATTGCACTTGGGAATATATATATATGTATGCTTTTAGGCGTACCAGTCTGTGTGAAAGAGAATAGTATAATTCATCAATACTTAGCTGAGACGTTAGATTTAGAAATTATAACACTTGAACAAATTGAGACAATGGGCATATTTAGCTCATGGGATGGTATTAATAAAGAAAAAAATAGGAATATAATGCAGAATTTAGTATCTGTAAGAGAGTTTTCAGAAAAATGGGAAAAGGTAATGTTAAATGAAGAATAAAAAAGTAGTTAGTAGCATTCTATGGAAGCTTTTTGAAAGAATTGGAACACAACTTGTACAGTTTTGTTTACAATTGATTTTAGCTAGATTACTTTTACCAGAAGATTATGGTATTATATCTTTGACAACCGTATTTATCGCAATCGCAACAACCTTTGTTGAAGGCGGATTCAATTTAGCGTTACTACAAAAAAAAGATAGTGATAAAGAAGATTTTTCATCTGTATTTACAATTAGCCTATGTATAGCATTGATTATGTATATTATTATATTAATTTTTTCACCACTAATCGGTCAATTTTTTTCGGTAGCTATGTTATCATCCATATTGCCAGTATTAGCAATTTCATTAATAATTGGGGCATTTACATCATTACAAAGTACATATTTAGTAAAGAAAATGGAATTCAAAAAAATATTTTATAGTGGAATAGTATCACTGATAATTTCGGGACTACTAGGGATATACTTAGCAGTAAATGAATTTGGGGTATGGTCACTGGTTATACAACAAATCACACAGAGATTTGTCTTGATGTGCATGCTGCTAAAGTTATCTGAGTGGAAACCTATACCACACATTGATATAAAACGAACAAAACAGTTATTTTCATTTGGTTGGAAAATATGCTTATCAAACGTTATCAATACTATTTACCTTAATATATATAATCTAGCAATTGGAAGAATATATAGTGATCGTATTATGGGATTATATACACGTGCCGATCAGTTTCCGCATATTATTGCTCAGAATGTAAGCACAGCTGTGCAAACGGTAATGTTGCCAGTAATGGCAGAAGTACAGGATGATATAGAGCGATTAAAAACCATTGTGAGAAATACTATAAAATATGGATGCTATATTATGTTTCCATTAATGATGGGAATGTCTGCTGTTGCGATGCCAATGGTACTTTTATTATTAGGAGAAAATTGGATAGAAATTGTACCATTGGTTCAAATTTTATGCTTTATGTACATGTTTTATCCAATTCATGTAGCGAATCTACAAGGTATAAATGCAATGGGACGAAGTGACATATATTTGAAGATAGAAATAGTCAAAAAGGTAATAGGAATAGGCATCTTAATTATAACTGTACAGCATGGTATAATATATATGGTTATAGGTATGTTGTGTTCTAACATTATTTCATCATTTATTAATGCATTACCAAACATAAGGTTATTAAAATACACATTAAAAGAACAGGCGACAGATATATTACCATCATTATTGTGTTCGACAATAATGTATGTAGCATTAATGCTTTTGCCAATTAGCAGTGGGGTATTAATTTTTGACTTATTGATATATATTATCATTGGTATTTCTATATATGTCCTGATATCAATGTTACTTAAGCTTGAACAAGCGTTCTATATAATAAGTTTAGTTATGGCAAAAATAAGAAAAGGAGGTTAATGAAATATGAACAGAAAAAATATCTATGTTACAGAAGCTACACTTCCTAAGTTTGAAGAATATATATCTGAGATCGAAAGTATTTGGGAGACACGATGGCTAACAAATATGGGAAATAAACATCAGGAGTTAGAAAGTAATTTAAAAGACTATCTTAATACACCACATATTCAATTATTTACTAATGGACACATGTCAATTGAATTATCACTTAAATTACTACAAACAGGCGGCGAAGTGATTACCACACCATTTACTTTTGTTTCTACAATACACGCTATTATCAACGCTGGTTTAAAACCTGTATTTTGTGATGTTAATGAAAAAGATTATACAATTGATGTAACAAAGATTAAAAAGTGTATTACACCAAATACTGTGGCAATTCTACCAGTACACGTATACGGGAATATCTGTGATGTTGAAAAAATACAAAAAGTTGCTGATAAACACAGTCTGAAAGTTATATATGATGCTGCCCATGCATTTGGGGTGAGGTATAAAAATAAAGGAATTGCAGAATATGGTGATATTTCATGCTTCAGCTTCCACGCAACTAAGGTGTTCAATACGATTGAAGGTGGCTGCGCCTGCTTTAGTAATACAGCATATAATGAGATATTATCAAATTATAAAAATTTTGGAATTACAGGACCAGAAACTGTAGTAGCGATAGGAACAAATGCTAAAATGAACGAATTTAGTGCTGCAATGGGACTTTGTAATTTAAAGAATATCTGTGATAATATTGAAATTAGAAAAAAGCTAGTAGAAAGATATCGCAAAAATTTAGAAAGAGTCCCTGGAATAAATTATATTGATAATCAAAAAGATGTAGTACATAACTATTCTTACTTCCCAATATTTATTGATGAATCAAAGTGCTACTATTCTAGAGATGAATTGTATGAGGAATTAATTCATAACAGAGTTTATAGCAGAAAGTACTTTTATCCATTAATTACTGATTTGGAGTGTTATAGAAATCAATACTCATCTGATGAGACACCTGTTGCTAAATTAGCAAGTAGCCGAGTTCTTGTTTTGCCCCTATACCCAACATTAGCAATCGAGGATGTTGATTTTATTTGTGAAATTATAAAAAAAGAAAAGGAAAATACAGATGAATAGTTTTTATTCACAATACGAGTTAGAGAGTTTAGGTCTCAAATTTTATGGAAAAGATGTATTAATAAGTAAGAAGGCATCTATTTATAGTCCAGGCAATATAAGCATTGGCGATAATGTGCGAGTTGATGACTTTTGCATATTAAGCGGAGTGCTTAATATTGGAAGCCATGTACATATTGCAGCATTTACAGCACTTTACGGTGGTACCTGCGGTGTCAAAATAAGTGATTTTGTGAATATCTCATCTAGAGTTTCGATATATGGTGTAAGTGATGATTATTCTGGAGAAAGTATGACTAGTCCAGTAATTCCAACACAGTATAAATTAGTACAAAGTGCTCCAGTCATAATCGAAAAGCATGCAATAATTGGAGCTTCGTCAGTCATACTTCCAGGTTCTATAATACGAGAAGGAAGTAGTCTAGGATGTTTTTCAATGTTAAAAGGGGAGACAAAACCTTGGTCAATTTATGCGGGTATTCCAGTTAAAAAAATTCAAGATAGAAAAAAACAATTACTGAAATCAGAGAAAAAATTTCTAGCACAATATAAAAATGCAAGTATGGATTAATTGTAAGCGTCAAATAAAAAGGCTCTAGTTTATCACCATTTGATGGGATATGCTAGAGCTTTATTAATGGTCGTGACAAAAAGGCCATATTTCTATGACTTCTTGTTCATATATGAATTTTTTGGTAACTCTTTAGACCAAGACATGATTCTTTCAAGCTCTAATTCATCTTTTAGGTTTATACCTGGGATTTTCCTATATGTAGTTACGTAGATTCAAGTTATTTAGCTTTGCAGTTTCTACAATACTGTAATAACAACTTGATGTATTTGCACCATGCGGTGTACTTACGAATAACCAGTTTTTACGCCCTACTGCTAGTGGACGGATTGCGCGTTCTAGTGCGTTATTACTTATTTCAATTCGCCCATCATCTAAGTATGTTCTTAGTTTTGATTCCTGGTTGATGGCATAAGTAATTGCTTCTGCTAGTTTTTGGTTTAGAATCTTTGCGTTATTTGCTTCGTGTATTCTTTCCATCATTTCATCAAATATTGGTTTTGACTTATCTTGGCGATATTTCAAAATTTCATCATAAGACATATTTGTTGTCTTCGTCTCCAAATGAAATAAATTTTTCATTAAAACAAGTATTTGATTCGAAAATGAATTTTGGGTATCTGCTCCTTTTGAAGCACTATCAATAACTTCTTTAAACTTTCTACATGCATGTGCCAAGCATCCTGCTTGTACTACATTATCTAGGTTATCATATGTAAGATATCCATCAGATTGTACAATAGAATGATAACCACTCAAATGTTTCTTAGCACAGTTGTGTCCTCTACTTGCAACGCATTTAAACAAGACAAGTTGACGTGCTTCACTTCGTCCACTTTTATATACCCACATATATGATTTTGTTGATGCAACTATACCTGATTCACGTAATACTTGTACTGTTGTTTCATCTGCTCCAATATATTCCATTTGTAGTAGACATCGATGCATATACGACTGTATATCTTTTAGGTAGTAGTCATATAGTTTAGCCAACTAGTTAGATTAATCTGGACTTTTCGCTTTTAATAATAGATTGAAATTGAAATGTTTGAATATCTTTTTTATCAATGTCTATACCTAGTTGCTTTTTCTTTTGGTAAAACGTACTTTGACCAATACCATGGTGTTTACAAAAATTACCGAACGTAAGTGATTTTGTTTCAAACTCTTTAAAGATTTTAAGCCATTCATGATCTGTCTTATAATTTGC
>CAYJEM010000031.1:0-22367 GCA_964369175.1 uncultured Erysipelotrichales bacterium
ATTTTCTTTAGTATATGGATTACATGTAATCTTGATTTTACTCATCATTATTCCTCCTTGTATTTTCATATAACTATATTATAGTACAGTTAAATCTCTTTTGGTATTAATAACTAAAAAAAACATTGATATAGTCAACACAAAACTAATAAAAGACAAACAATTAAGTTTATCTTTTGTTATGCATATAATACTATATTCCCATGATTTCTTTCTTTTTGATATCAAATTCTTCTGGTGTTAATACACCGATATCAACCAACTCTTTAAGTTTTTTTAATGACTCAATTTGTTCATCAATAGATAGTGTTTGTTTTGACTGAGTTTCTACATGTTGTGTTTGTGTTGATTGTTGCTCTGCATTTAGACCTACACTCTGTGCCATATTCATACCAAAAATCATACCACCCATATCACCAAAACCATTGTTTTGAACACCTTTAGCAATCTTTTGTTGTGCTGAAATGTTAGATGCTTGTTGTGATACATCTTCATATGCTTTAAGATTCATTTTATTTGCGTTAAATTGATTTACAAGTTCTCTAGATTCTTGTGACATTTCAATATTTTCAATAGAAACTTTAACGACCTCAAAACCAAAACGTTCTGCCCAAGTACCAGCATTATGTTTATCACTTGTTATTCTTTGTGCTAACTCATTTGACTTTGAAGGTACATGAGATATACGGTAGTCTTTAGATAGTGAATTTAGGGCAACAGTAAATGACTGTAGAAAATCTGATACAATTTGTGCTCTTGCATCTTTATCATGAAAAGTATAATACTGTGTATTTGCTGGTAAGAAATTTTTAATTAGTTTTGTTGCATCGGTTACTTTGATAGTAAATGCCCCGTAAGCAAATATTTCTAAATCACATCCATAAAATATATCATTATAAACTTGGGGACCACGAGTTCCAAAGTTTATATTACGGATTTCTCTAAGGTTAACAAAAGCAATAATCTTTTCAACTGGTGCAATTCCACCATACCCTATTCTAGAAGATACTTGTCCAAAGATTGATTTACTTACTGAATCACCATTAAATACACTATCTTCTCCATTTTTATATATAAATTCACCTGGTTCAGTAATTATATCTTCAATTCCAGATTGACTAAAGATGTATGCTACCGTATTTTCTGGAACTAATATTCTCGATCCATTTGTTATTACTCCTTGTGATCCTGAAAAGTTTACTCCCCGACCATTATTTGTACTTTTTAGTACCCCTGGTGATACTAATGTCTTTTCATCAAAATCTCCAGCGGTAATTATGTCTTTCCATTGGTCACCTAATGTTCCCCCAAGCGAGTCAGTAAAAGCTTTAATTATTCCCATTATTCATTCCTCCGTTATAATGTTTGAGTTGTATCACAGTACTTACAAGTAATTGTATCACCCGTTTTGCCAGATAATGGTGCCATGCATCCAATGCATTTTGTAGTAACTGAAACACTAACTGGAGCTTGTGGACCACTAACAATACCTAAAGCATCTTTTACTGCTCCGATTGTCCCTAATATTTTTCCTTGACTTCCAAATTGTTTCATATTCTTTTCCATAATACTTTTACGTGACGTAATTTCCTCTCCAACTAATATATGATTAATTTTATTATGCCATTTTCGTACATCTATAAGACTCAATTTAAAAGTCACAGTTCCATTATAGAACTCTATAGATAGTTCATCTGATAGAATGCTTGTTTCACCAAAATATATTTTAGGTTTATTATTGACTATTTTTATTTGATTTAAATAATAATCACATGTGTCTTTGACATACCCCACAAAATTCGTGTGTACGTATACAATTCTTTTATTCGTTAAGATAAGCTTATCATTACTATTTGATTTGATTCCTACAACTTCACCAGAATTTGATGTATATAGTATTGATTCATTTGCTTGTAAATTTATAATTGACATATTTCCTCCATAAAATTACTATTCACCACGATACTGCATTGATACAGGATCTAGAAAGAATAACCCACTGTTACTATTAAACTCTTTAATCTTTGCAGTAACAACATAGTTTTGTCCTTCATATACTGCTGATGGTTTGCTCTCAGATGCAACATGCAAGTCATAGTAACTTTTATCTTCAAATTTAAATGATACGCCACCATATGACGAATTATAATCACCACCATAGATTAGAAAATCATATCTCGTTTCATACGAGCCATGTGGCGACATGTATGCTATATTTCCATTAAACTGAATTGTACGACCTTTATACTTACTTGCAAAAGCAGAAATTTGTGTATAATCTGCGCCTTCCATTATTGCCTTAAATTCAGTGTTATTTTCAATTGTTATAATATCACTTGATGGTTCCTCAGGTACTGGTGTTGGTTCTGGTTCAGGAGTTGGCTCCGGTTCTGTTTCAGGAATTGGCTCTGGTTCAGGAGTAGGCTCCGGCTCAGGCACATTTGGTATCTCTAATACAATAGATATAGTATTAAACCCGATATAATCAACACTTAAACGATATCCCTCAATGTCTTCTGCATAAAAATCAAGTTCTGATTTATCATGATTTTGATTAAAGCCTGCATCAATACATTGTTGTACATACTTTGTATAATCTTCTACACTAGTATTTCCTATATACACACTTACCTTTTCAGATGTATCTGTGATGATGTCACCATAACTAGATGTAGGTGTAGGTATTTTTTTCGACAATTCAGTTGTTGGCCAAATTATATCTGCTAATTTTCGTGGTGCAATTGCAGTAATTGACATTGATTCACTATACTCACTATAAGATACACTAATATGATATCCATCTTGATTATACGCGTTATATCCACTCGAATCTTCAACTAAATCTATAGTAAATCCTGCCGTTTTACATTCTTCTATATATTTCATATACTGGCTCATTTGATAATCATCAATATCAATATATAGTCGCTCTATTGTGTTAGTAACGATGTCCCCTTTGTTCCCTTGAGGGTTTGGTATAACATTCGACATCATTATATCTTCCCACACAATATCTTCTGGTTGATAGTAGTTAGGTTGATACGTGCTACCAAATGGTATAACTAACAATATTGCAACAATAAATACAATTACGTGAGCTCCATAATTTTTAATTCTTATCATTTGTGTGCCAAGTAGCCAACTGATACTAAATAAAATCAATTGAAATAGTACAATAACTGCTGCTAAGTAACTATTATTAGTAATACATAAATATAATGAAAGCACCGAAAAAATTATTCCTAATATAATTACTTTACTTAATATTCCTTTTTTAAATCTTTGAGTGTTATAATCCATTTTTCATTCTCCTTACTGTTTTGTTGACACTGCTATTTTGAATTAACAGTATACTTTGTCATTAATGCCACTGACTTTTCTAATTTTTCTTGTAAGTAATTTACTTGTTTTAATATCAAGATTGATATTTCAAAATTTGTAAGGTTTTTCATACCTTTTATTTCTTGAACACTAAAACCAATATCTTGTAATTCCTTTATTTCTAAATAACGTTCTAGTTGGTCCTCACTATAATAACGATATCCTGAATTTTCAGATACTAGTTTTGGTTTTAATAATTCAATTTCATCATAATAACGGAGCGTGTATATACTGCAATTACATAGGGTGGCAAATTCTTTAATCTTAAGCATTGTATATGTTATATTAGTAGATATATCCAATTTGATTAATAATCATTCGCTCTTGCTCCATTTCTAAATTCGTTTATGACACTATTACTCTATCACTAGAGTTAACTAGAGAGTAAAGTGTCTATGATGTTATTCACCCTAAAAATCACACAATGTTAGTAAATTACTACACTTATAAATTAACAAATTTGATATATTTTACATAAGGCAAAACTATATAAGTTTATGGACTTTTAAAAATAAAAAAACACTAACAAGAATATTGTTGGTGTTTTCTTTAAAATAATTGATCTGATAGTATTTGTAAGTAAGTTATTGATTCGTCAATATTATTATAAGTATATGCATTTTTAAATATTTTCATAATTATAATTTCTGGAATAATAAATTTATTATAAAAATCATCATAATAATCATTATCATTAGTAATATTTTCATATTGGCTATGACTTGCTAGTATAAAATAACGTATTGCAAGTGTCGGTGGTACAATATCGTTACTACACCAATTTGCATTTAAAATTGTTTTTAATGGTTTAGCATTCGTATTATCTTTGCTTAAAAGTCTAACTTTTAATTTATTAGTAAGTTCATTATAGGTCATTATCATAACTGCAATACGCAAGGCATAAATATATGGTTTTCCAGATATTACTTGAATAACGTTGCCAGTATATTCTTCGTTAAAATCTTCAATCCATTGTAAGTCATATTGAATGATTTTTGATAAAAATGTTATTGCATTACTATTATTGAATTTTATTTTATCCCTTGATTCAATCTTTTTATTTGTTTGCATACAAAATGAATATAGTTCATTTGAATATAAAAATTGTTGAAGATTATCTAATGGAATAAAAGTATGTTTCCACGAAGATGATGGTTGTACTGTAACCTTTTCAAATTTAAATATTTTTTGGTCACTAGCTAAATTGTTAATTAAATCAACAGAATATGACTTCATCGCAAAATTATGAAAATACGCTATAGCACTATCTAGAACATTATCTAGAATACATGCCTCAACTTCATTTGTACATTCATTAATAATATCATCATTGTCTAATAGCGAATTATATATTGTAGATTTTATGTGTATTGAAACGTAGTCCGAAATTTGTGATAAAGCACTGGTTTTATGTATAAAGGGAAATAATGTTTCATCTATACTTAATAGTGATGAAAGTATAAACGAGATATATTTACCCTCTTCTACACCTTGATCATATGATTTTACATAACTAATATTATCTTTTCTTAGTAACTTAAATATATTTTTTTTAGGAAATACAAAATAGTTAGTTATGTAGAAAAAATAGAGTAATTTTAAATAGTTTTTATAATCATCAATATCACTTGGTTCATATACATTAAATAATTCTAATCCTTTATTTATTGAGAACTGTTGTTGAAAAATACCGTTTATTTTTGGACGATATAGTATTTCTTTTATTTCATTTGGTGTTCGATACCAAGTGCTTTCGCTTACATTATTAAAGTCTATACATACGGTTTCATCATTTTGGTCAGTATATTTAAAGATAATAGACTTGCCCTCTTTATAAAAAAAATGTAACTGTTCACTAATGCAATATAATTCTAATGAAAGTATATCAATTGTTGCTTGAGAGTCGTTTAATTTTTTATCAAAGTCAAATACAGACCTTAAATCCTCTTCATAAAAAAGCATAAATTCATCTCCTCTCTACCACTAAAATTTTATAACTATTTGTAAATAATGTCAAATTAACAATGCAATTCATTTATAACATAATGCAATATATACTTTACATTTTGTTATAAATACATTATACTTTCCTTAAGGAGGGATATATGAAAAATAAAAGATTAAAGATTGCAAGAATTGAATGTGATATGTCTCAAGCAGATTTAGGAAAAGCAGTTGGGGTTACAAGGCAAACAATTGGACTAATCGAAGCTGGAAATTATAACCCTACTATTAATTTGTGCAATGCGATATGTAAAGTGTTAAATAAAACATTAAATGACTTATTTTGGGAGGAAACATGATGAAAAAAAATATTATTCAAGATGAAAGAGTAGTTTTAGAAAAAAGAAAAATTCAAAGTTTTGGTTTTATAATAGTATGGTGTATGTTGTTACTTTCAGTACTTATCCAGCAGTTTGTATTTAATGCTAAGATTATGCAGTATATAGTAGAAATGATTATTTTTATAGTAATGTCGTTATACATTATTATTGGTAATCTTATACAAGGTAATGATTTAGAATTATCAATTAATTATAGAACAAGTAAGTTAACAATTATAAGTAGTCTAGTAACAGGTATAACTGTTGCTATTATTACAGTGCTTCAAAATAATTATGTATCAAGTATACAAGATAAAATGCTTATAGGTGTTGTTACCTTTATTAGTTGCACAGTATTTTCGTATATTGTTATTAGGTTTTTGATATTTATCAATAATAAAAGACAAGCAAGTATTTCTAAAAAATTAGATGATGATGAATAGATGTAGAAAGAAAGACACTTCAAGTTGAAGTGTCTCTTATTTTTCTACAGGTGGTACTACCGTTACATCAATTGTTGTAAGATAATCTAACTTTTCCCCTGCTAATACGATTTCTTTGTATTCCGTGCCATTCGATATTAAAATCCATGGTTGATCATTAGATACTTGGTATGCAAGTCCATTTTTTGTATATGATGCTCCATCATATACATGTACTGATTGTAAATTTTCTACTTCTAATAAAACATTTCCTGAGGCTGTATCTAGTATTAATTTTTGATTTTCTCTACTAATACCGATAATACTTGAGCTACTATAGTAAAGTGCTTTTACGTCATCATATACTATATTTTTATTTGCATCATATAATATCAAATGTTCTGGATTTGTGGCATCATCAATTGTATAACCATTTAGATATTCTTTGTTTGCATCAAAGTAATATTTTGATGCAACTTGTAACATCATATCCGAGCTACTATCAAGTGTTGGCTTTGTATCTTGTGTTTCTTGAATACTATCTTCTATAATTTGTTGTTGTACTTCTGAACTTATTTGAACAGTTTCCTCTTCTTTCTGGAAAACATCATTACGTACAAGATATCGAATTGATACACTAAGTAATAATGCAACTGATATAATAAATGCTTTAACTGCTTTGCTTTTTTTAGGTTTAATATCTAAAGATTCTCTTGGGTGCTTAATTTCTTGATTTGAAATCAACGTAGTTTTGCTTGCAATTTCACTATCACTCGCTGTTTCTACAGGTGTTGTAGGTATTACAGCATTTATTTCATTTATATCACAGTCACTAATTGTTAAATTAAAAAACGTATTAAAATAATATGTAGATGGCACATATGCATAAAATAGATAAGAACCATTTAAATCGATGCTTACTAATTTAGAATTCTCATACTTAAACTTCTCAGGCAATTGCTGAGTTTTATTATACGTTTCATCATATACGATAAAGCCAATGCTAAGTAAGTATTCTATTATAACAATTCCCAAAAAATTTGATGAATGATATATTTTAGTATAAGTCTCTAACTTATTGAAAAATACATTACATGTATATTTTATACAAAATTCCTCTTTTTCTATTTCAAAATATTCTTCAATCATTTTAATTGGATATCCTACATATTTATCAGGTAATAATTGCATAAGATCAAATATAGACGCTTTTATCTCATTTATATTATTATCTTTTAACGTTGTTAATTCGTCTTTCTTACAAGCGTGTACACGTAAACCAAATAGGTAGTGAAACCTGTATTTATTAGTAACATACATATAAAAACTATTACTATTTTTGGCTCTAATACGCATCACCTTTAAATGATCTTTATCATATGACACTTGATTTAAGTGCAACGTATCTTTCGAAATCGCAAACTTGATTTTTATTAAGTAGTTTAATATAACTTTTCCTAAAAAATCATAATCGAAATAAGACATAATACATGCTTCTAAATCTTCAAACATTTTTCCTTCATAATATTGTTTGGAGAATGTTTCAACATCTAGTGTATAATAATCATCAATTATTTTTCTTATATGATTTATGTTATCCTCAGGTAAAATTTGAGAAAGTTCATTAAATGATTCCTTAATCAAATCCGATATTTCATTATTAACCCATGTTGTAAATTCAAAGTTTGATATATGTTCATTATCATCAATTCTATATACATCACCAGAAACCTTAATAAGTAGCTTTCGATCAATAATTGATACTATTTCTAAAAATACATGTTTTGCTTTAATATCATCTTCAAAAGGAAACACTATCGCATTGTCTACTTTACCATCATGTATATATGTTACAAATCCTTCTTTTATTTGATTTGGAATAAAATCATCTACTTTAAAACAAAAAGCAATGCTTTGAAGTTTATTATGTTTATCATTATAATTAAGTTTTACACTAAATTCTGCTGGAAATCGAAATTCATCACAATCTTCATCTTCACAATCTTCTGGTTCTACATCCCAGTTACCATTTAAAATTATATATTCATCTATATGACTATTATATATATTATAAAAAATGCCCTCTTTTTTCATAATGCTCTCCCATATATTTCTTTTTATAAAATCAATATGTTTACTATATCATATTTTAAAATATATTTATATTACAAACTGTTATTTTAAATTACAATTATTGCATCCTTATAAGCAAGAAAGTAAGATAGAATGTATCTTACTTTTAGGTATATTTAAGAAATGTACTATTGTATCTTTAAATAATTCTTTGGAAATATTTTCATTGGTATATATTTCATTAATTTCTTTGTTTTTACTTCATCATAATTAAGATCAGTAGATAAGATATCAACAAACGGTTTTTTAAAACCTGCTTTAATACCAGTATCAGTGAATCCGTTTCTTTTATAAAACGCTAGTCTTTTTATTCTTTGATTATAATTTTTAGCTTCTATATCGTCCATTGTTTCAATAAACAGTGTTACTGATTTATCTGGGTTATCATTAAATAATGTTTGTAATAATATTGTTCCATAACCATTGGATTGTATTTTATCATTTACTGCAAGATAAAATACAAATAATGTGTCTTTTGTATCAATAGTGAATATGATTCCAACAAATAAATTATTTTCATAATATACGTCAAAATTATATCCTTTTTTAACTGTTACAAGTCGAATTAACCACATAGGTATAACTTCTTCACGTGGAAATACTCGTTTCATAAATTTACATATTTCATCATAATTCGGTAATTTTTTAGATAGTTTTCTTTTTTCTAAATTCATATTCATACTCCATTAGTACTGATAGATGTTTTTGTATTTTTTATAGAATATATACGATACAATAATTGCAAGTAGTTCTGCAACTGGCACTGCTAACCATACTCCATTTATTCCAAGTAAATTTGGTAATATTAATAGTGCCAGAATAATAAACACCAAACTTCTTAATACTGATATTGTTGCTGATATTTTACCATTTGAAAGTGCAGTAAACATAGCTGAAAAGAAAATGTTGAAGCCCATAAACAAATATGCTGGTAAAAACATTAATAAGCCATCTTTAGCCATTTGAAATGTTCCACTTTCTTTTGAAAGAAATATAGCGATTGCTTGATTAGAAAACAACAATGTAAATACGATTACAATGATAGATGCTACAGATAGCACTTTTAGACTTTGCATAATAATCTTATGCAATGATTGATGATTTTTTTGTCCGTATTTATATGCAATAATCGGTGATACGCCTAAAGTATAACCTGTATATATTGCATTTTGAAACATTTGAATATACAAGATTACACTTATTACTGCCACACCACTATCACCTACCATTTTTAATAGAATAAAGTTAAACATTAGTGTTGTGATTGATACTGCTAGATTACCAACTAGCTCTGATGAACCATTGAACATACTTTGTAAAAGTGTTTTTACATTAAGTTTTGGTTTAACAAAATGAAGTAAACATTTACGATTAAAAATAAAGTATATAAATCCAATTATTCCTGGAAGAGCATTCCCTATTCCGGTTGCTAGCCCTGCTCCAGTAATACCTAAATTCATCATATTTGGTGAAATTAAAATATAATCAAGTACAATATTTGTTAAACCACCAGCAAGACATAAAAGAAATCCAAAAGTCGGTCGTCCTGCAGTAACCATAAATGACTGAATAAATACCATAAAGAATACGGGTACTAAAAAACCGGCAAGACTTAGCATATAATCTTTTGCTAGAATATATAAGCTATCACTAATACTTAACATATTTAGCAGTTGATCTGGAAACAAATAAACGATAGTTGTAAGAATAAAGCCAAGTATTCCACCAATTATATATAGTACTGTTAAAAACTCGTTGGCTTCTCTTGTTTTTCCTTGCCCTAGTAACTTTGCGATTATAGCGTTACCACCAGTAGAAAACATAAGTCCTACAGCCATAACAATTCCTAGTAGTGGCATAACTAAATTTACTGCTGCTAGTGCACTTTCTCCTATATATGCAGAAACAAATACACCATCAATAATTGAGTACGTTGACATAAATATCATCATTAACATACTTGGTAAGGTATATTTAAGTAGTTCAATCATACTGAAGTTTTTTGCTAGTGGGCTATTCATGGTTATAATCCATTTCTGATATCATTAACTCAGATACATAGTCAATCATTTGACATAGTAATTCAGTATTTTCTTCACCAAATTTTGAAAGTATCGCTTGTTCTAATTCCTTTTCATATGACTCTGTTATTTCATAATCTTTAGGACCACTAGGATTAATTGATAAATAGTATACTCTTTTATCATGTTCACTTTGTGTTCTAAGTATGTATCCTTTTTTACATAGTTGATTTATTTTTTCAGTAACTGATGGTCTAGTAATATTTAATAAGTCCGCAATTTTCGATGATGTATATTCATTTGGATGTGCTTCTATTATATTTAAATACAATGTATCATGATATGATAGAACACTTTTTTTATCATGAGCGTATAAACGTTTAAGTTCGTATAATGCAGTGTCATGAGTAATACGCTTTAATGATTTGATTAATTTTGATTTCATTTATTTCCTCCTTCGTAATTAGATATATATAACTAACTACTTTATACTAACTATATTAGACTAACTATTTGTATAAATCAAGTAAAAAATAAAAAACCTTAACAAATAATAAAATTTATTATTTGTTAAAGGCTCTTTAACGTATTTTAATTATTTAATTTTTCGCTTTTTACAAACAAATAAGCTTACACTAGCAATAACAAAGATAGCTACATATAGTATTACATTTGTAGTATCTCCAGTAGATGGACTTTGTTGATTTGTGTCATTATTTATGCCCTCACCAGGTGTAATCGTTGCCCCATCATTTGGTGTCACTGTTGTTGTATCAACAATAAAGTTTGTTGAATAAACTATATCAGTGGTAACGATATCAAGAGTATGACTACCTGATGCCATTGTACTTAAGAATGCTGGTGTAAATTCTAAAACAATACTACCAGTTTTCATACTATAGTATGATTTATCAACCTGCACGCCATTTAAATACACTCCCATAAATGAATTAACGTCTCCCTGTAGTATTGTTATTACTAAAGGTTTCGTTAAATCTGTTATTGTTTCATTTATCCCTTCTACTGCATTACTTGTTTCTTTTAATGTTAACGTAGCAAGAGCATTTTCAATATCACTAGCATATGCATCTACTTCCCCTTGCATTGTAATATCTTTACCATATAAAACATTTTCAATTGCAATTTGTAAGTTAGCTATTGATGTATATTTATAGCCTACTATTGACTTTGCTTGTTCTATCATTTTATCAACTTTACTATAGTCTGCAGCTTTTAACTGTAATTCATTAATTGCTTCTTGGATTGCTTTAATAAATCCATTAACGGTATCTTGCTGATCTATTGTTAAATTCATATCTATATTATCAATTGCACTATTTACTTTACTAAAATCAATATAATAATATTAAACTAATGATGCTACTGCATCGATTAATTCATTTATTTCATTATAGTTAGCTAGATGAGATAATCCAGACATTGCTGCAACAAGTTCAATCATTGAATTATGTACATCTTGGGCTGATGCATTTACATCGTTTAACAATTGACTAGCAGTATTTATCTTATCTTGTAATATTGCCCATGTATCTTCCGTATAACTAGAACTATTTAGCTGCGTTGCTTGATCAACGACTTCTTGTAAAGCATCAAAATCTGGAGTAACATTTGCTTTATATATATCAATCTCTGCTGCTGACCCAAATCCACCAACTCCAGAAATTACATTTATACGTACATATTTTGCATCAACAGCATCAAAATTAATATCATATGAACCATGCGCTGTTGAAAGCGTCCCCTCATTTACACGTGTATAGTTTGTTCTATCTAAGCTTACTTCAACATTGTAGTCTTGAATATTTCCATTTGTACTACCTGACGTTCTTGTTACATATGTTATTTTATTGATTGCTGTCACTTTGCTTAGCTCTATTTCAATATAATGAGGAGGTGGTGTATTTACCCATGTAGTATGCCACATAGTAGATGTATCATTATCAATTGCTTTTGATGCCGATGATGAATCATCTTGATTACTACTTGAAGTAGCTTTCATTGTTGCATTATCGATTTCTAGTAAATTCATATTTGACTCTACAACTAATTCATTAATTGCTTTTTGTAATTGAATAAGTGAGCTATCTACTATTTGTTGATAACTAATGTGTAACCCTTGTGGTATAGCATTATAAATTGAAAGTAAATTATCATATGATTCTTTTGTATATAGATTTGTATCATCTAATACACTATTCATTAATGAAACAATAGCACTATAATCTGCAATTTCAAAATTTGAATTTTTTATTGCTTCTTCAATATCAGCAATAGCATCATCAAGTTGTTGTTGTTTTGTATATGTATTTGAAGCAATTAATGCTTTTGCAACGTCTACAGCTTGTTGAATTGTTGCATCAGTTGTTGTTTCTAAATGAGCAGTAGCATTATCAATTACTCGTTCAAGTGGCATTGTAGAAATATGGTTGCTTTCACTTTGGATAGTTACTTCATCAATATATCCAATAAATGAATTTGTTTTAGAACCAATGATTTCAATGGGCAACATCAATGTAGCAAAATAAGTTCTACCTATGCTACTATATTCATCACCTAGTGTGTCTACTAATACTCCATCAACATATAAATATGTATATTCAAACTCTGTTACAAATTCTAGTTCAACCCATGTATTTATTGGTAATGTATAGTTAAAAGAATAGTCTAGTCCTTCTCGAGAGAATCCAACTTTGCCAGTATCTTTTTGTACTGCTTTTATTGTTGAATTAGATGACTCTAAAAGAATTTGTTCTTGAGTTGATGCGCTTGTACGTTTTACTTTCATACTAACACTATTTCCTACTCCAATACGATCTAGTGGTGCTTTAGCATAACTTTCACCACCATTTAGTTGAAGAACCTGTTTGTTATTTTCATCAACAAATGGAGCATTTACTGTATCAATAATATCATAACCATTACTACTTGAATCCATTATTCCATCTAAGTTATAATTTGCTACTATTGATGAAGAACTTGGAACATTATGTGCAAGGTTTGTATTTGGTACATCATTGCTTGTTGGCACGATTTGTATCATTTCATCGTATGTGTATGTTAACTCACCCCAAACTGCAGCACTAAAGTATGGGATTGCATCTTTAATACGTACATATACATCATATTCACTAGTACCGTTTTGTCTCGAATCGACTTGGTCATTCCATACTGCAAACATTCCTCCTAGCATTTGTGAGTCTCCAGCAGGAATCGTTGCACCTCCAAGTGAATTTACATTTTTTGTATAGATATGTGATTTGTCTAGGTAATCAAAGTAGTAACCAGCATCAGGTACGATATAATAATCTCCATCATTAGTATTTATTAAATCAAACCCCAAATCATACATATCTTGAAAATTAGCCCAAGTACTATTCCAAAGGTTCATTTGGACACCATCTCCTAGTACTTCTTCACCCTGTGATAGTGAAGATAAACTTCCCCATATACGTGGTTGATACCCTTTATTTTGTGCAAAATCAATCATATCGTTTGAAAATGTTCTAAATGCTTGTGATGATGCAGTATATTCATCTAACACTAAGTGTACTATACTACCACTTGGGAATACTGGATCACTTCCTTCCATATATTCTAAAAATATACTTTGAACAAAATCAATACATCCTTGATAATTATTAATTAAATCTAAATGATCATTTTCTCGTGCATATGAACCTTGCTTTAAATCAGGTCGTACTTGAGTTAATGCAAGTGAATGAGCTGGAGTATCAAACTCAGGGACAATTACAACTCCTCGTTTTGATGATTCATTTACTAAATCAACATATTCTGCTTTTGTATAGTATACATCTTTTGATGTTAAATCAAGTTGATTTAAGCCACCGTTTCCTCCTTCAACAATACTAGATTCTAATCGAAATCCTGACGTTGCATCCATTGGATCTAAATTAGCAGCTGTATAGTCTTCTAAGAAGATATAGTTATCATTTAAATGTAATTGGAAATCATTTAACTTATACCATGACATTTCTTCCATTAAATCATATAAATATTCTAATTCAAAAGTTTTACGCCCAACATCTAACATAAAACCTCTGACTTCATATAATGGATAATCTCTTGCGATTCCTTTTGAAATAGACATAGTGTCACTTGCTTGAATAATTTGCAAGATACTGCGAGTACCATAGTATGCACCGGTTGTTGTAGCTTCGATTGTTACATAATCATCAATATCAAGTAACTAACCTTCGTCTTGATACCCTTTAGTTACGTCATTAGTAAGTACAAAGTAAAAATCACCATTTGATGGAGTAGTCCCTACTTGAACAAGGAGTGATTACCCTGTCATATCACTAAAATCACTAGCAAATATATTTGCAGTTTCTAGTAAAGATTCATCTTGAACAACTATTTTACTTGTAGATAAAACATGTTAACTACCTGTATTCCCTATTTTATATAATAAATAAAATGCACGAAACACATTACCTTTTAATATGCCCCCCTTCCTGAAAGCGTTTATACTTTATGTAAAAAAGTGCACATAATTTAACATATTAATAGTCTATTATAAAAAAATTCACCAAATATATCAGTGAACTTTTCATCATAAAATCAAATTATCTATATAAGTACTATATTAAAAATCACTTTTAGGAATTACAATACAACATACAACATATGCTAGTATTCCACTTCCCCCTAATGCACTAAATAAAACCCAACCTAATCTAACTAATGTAGGATCTATATCAAAGTATTCTGCAATCCCCCCACATACACCACTTATCATATTATTACGTCTTGATCTATATAATTTTTTCATTTGAATCTCCTTATAACTTTATCTATAAATACTATACCATTTTTCATGAAATTTCAATCATTTAAAATTCAATGATACATAAAGATATCATTTTATTATTATAAATCATTCATATTTGTGTACAAAATATAAATTATATTTTAAAATATATGTATACAGTAGGATTAAATCCTATTACAAAAACATATAGAGAACGGAGAAAAGAAGATGGAATATGTAAAAGTAACAAATGATAATTATTTACAAATTGTATCACCTTATATTGATACATTCAACGCTGCTCCTAACTTTGATGAATGGACAGATGAAACCGCTACAAAAAAATGGAAACGGGTTATATCAAATCCAAATTATGAAGGTTATATTGCGTATGATAACGATAAAATTGTTGGATATATTGGTGGTGTTCATGAGATGTACTACATGGGGGATACATTTGTTATTGAAGACTTCTTTGTTATCAACGCTAAACAACAAAAAGGTGTTGGTACTCAAATACTTAATTGGTTTGAAGAACATCTAAAAAACAATGATGTAATTATGGTTCGATTCTTTACCTCTAGAATTCCCCAACAAGAAGGTTATTATAAAAAAAGAAAATATAAACCTTGGAATGATATAGTTATGATGGCTAAGGAACTATAAAACAATAGTATAATAGAACAACAATTGCTAACGCTATTGTTGTTTTCTTTATAATCATTTTAGTACAATTACAAGTTGTACTAGTGCAATTTATGTTTGTTTGACTCTGTTTTTTTTTATTTATTAATATGTTTATGAAAGTAAGAATAAATAGGAGAAATTATATGGCAAAATTTAATAAGTACAATAAAATATTTGAACCAATTCAATGTGGGCCAATGAAATTAAAAAATAGAATTGAGTTTACACCAATGGTATCATGTCACGCTGATGCCAATGGATGTGTTACCCCAGAATTAGTTGAGTATATCGGTATGCAAGCAAGAACTGGTGCAGGATTAATCACGATTGGTGATACTGTAGTCGATAGAACATGTGGTGATGGTTTTATGGGTGCACTATCAATGACAAGAGAAACTGATATCCTTGGTCTTAGTCGATTAGCAGAAGAAGCCCACAAATATGGTGCGAAGTTAAGTGTTGAAATGAATCATGGTGGAAATACAGCAATTCCAGAACTATTAGAAAGAGAAGCAATGGGTGTTACAACAACACCTATGGAAGGTAAATCTCGATATGTAAAGATGATGGATCAAAAAGATATTGATACAATCGTTGAGCAATTTGTTGAATGTGCAGACCGTTTGATGAGAGCTGGCTTTGATGCTATTATGATCCATGCTGCTCATGGTAACTTAATTACACAATTTTTATCCCCTGCCTCTAATACTAGAATTGACTGGTATGGTGGTTCTTTAGAAAATCGTATGAGATTTCCTTTACAAATATTAGAAGCTGTGCATAAAAAAGTTGGTGGGAAAATTGCTATTGACTGCCGTATTAGTGCAGAAGAACGAATTAAAGGCGGGATGCCTATTGAAGAAACAATTGAGTTTTTAAAAGTAGCTGAAAAATATTTAGATAAAGTACATATTTCAACAGGACTTATTACTAATTCTGAATGTATTAAATATTGTTTACAACCAAATACAATTGAACATTGTATAAATGTTGACAGTGCTTCTCGAATCAAAAAAGAACTTAGTATTCCAGTAACAGTTGTTGGTTCTATTGGAACATTAGATGATGCCGAGAGAATTTTAAATGATGGTGATGCCGACTTAATTGGTATGGCTCGTGCATTGATTGTAGATGGAGAAACTGTTACTAAAGGCTATCGTGGACAAGAAGACAAAATCAGACCTTGTATCCGTTGTTATAACTGTTTACGTGAAATATTCCCTGGACGTCAAGTACGTTGTAGTCTAAACCCAGTTGTTGGACAGGAATCAAGATATCACGATATGCCACTTGCTAGAAAAAGTAAAAAAGTTATGATTATTGGTGGTGGTCCTGCTGGAATGCAAGCTGCACAAACCGCCATAATGCGTGGACATGATGTAACACTTTTTGAAAAATCAGATAAATTAGGTGGATTACTCCATGATGCAAGTACTCTAGAAATGAAAGCCGACTTAAAAGTATATACTGATTGGATGATCAAAACAACACATGAGTGTGGAGCTGAAATTGTTTTAAATACTTGTGTAACTGATAAGTTAGTTGAAGAATTTAACCCAGATGCTTTATTCATTGCTACTGGTGCAACCGAATTTAAGCCACCTATCGATGGTATCGAACGTAGTAATATTCATTTTGTTAGTCAAGTAGACTCTAATGAAGTTCAAACTGGTCAAAACGTAGTTGTTTGTGGTGGTGGCCTTAGTGGAACTGAAAGTGCTATTGAATTAGCAAAACAAGGTAAAAATGTTACTATCGTTGATATGAAAAGTGCTGACGAATTATGTAGTGAGGTATTTTGGGCAAACAGAGTTGCCCTAATGGATTTACTACAGGAATATAATGTTAAAATTATTGATCAAGTTAAAATTGAAAAGTTCAGTGATAATGGTGTCGAAATTATAGATAAACAATGGATTCGTTCAACATTGAAAGCAGATAGTATTGTTCTTGCATTAGGTTTAAGACCTACATTTGAAGTAGTAGAAGAACTAAAAGAGTTAGTTCCTGAAACTTATATTGTTGGTGATTGCTTTGAACAAGCAAAAGATATCCATAATGCAATCCATACTGCATTTTATCGTGCAATCCAACTTTAAAAATATAAACACAGGATTTCCTGTGTTTTTATAATATTTATCTTCATAGCAAAATAGTATATAATTAATTTATAAAATAACATAAGCAGGTAAATAACATGGACATTAGAGAAATGAAGTATTTTTTTGAAGTATGTAAATATGAAAGTATATTGAAAGCATCAAAAAGCTTACATATATCACAACAAGCATTAAGTAAATGCATGAAGAAGATTGAATGCGAGCTAGGTATAAGTCTCTTTTATCGGGATACAAATTCAATACAACTAACAAACAATGGTAAATATTTATATAAAAAAGTAAAAATCCAATTACACCACCATCAACTATTTATAAAAGAAATCAATGATAAGTTTAATGATAATACAATAATAAAACTTGGCATAGCACCTGGTGTACTACGTTCATTAGGTAGTGATATATTAATTAAATTCAAAGAGATAAATAAAAATGTTCAATTAGAAGTGATCGAAAAGCACGATAAAGTGTGTGAACATATGATTCGTGAAAATCAGCTAGATATTGCAATATCAACAAAACCACTAGCTTGCGATGATATCGATTATTACTCAATAAAATCAGAAGAACTACTTGTTATATCACATAAAAATCATAAACTAGACAATTGTAAAAATTTACAATTTAAAGATTTAATTCATTTACCGCTGGTATTATGTGATAATAATTTCAATTTATCTTCTAATATCCAAAATGCATTTAAACAACGTTATCTTATACCAAATATCGTTTTAGTAGCAAATGAAATTGAAATTGCAATCGATTTAGTAGCTAAAGGGAAAGCAATTAATATCTGTGCCAAACATGTAGTAAAAAGTATAAATAATGATAATATAGTTGTTTCAAAATTAAAAAATTTTAATGTAAATTGGGAAATTGGTGTTATTATAAACAAAAATACAATAAAGAGTAAAAATATAATTTCCTTATTAGAAACATTAAAGAGTACGTCAATATAGTCAAAAAGAGCTAAAACTTAATTTAGCTCTTTTTACATAACCTTTATTTTTTAGAAAATGACAAGTAGTTTTCTAAATTATTCTCTGCACTTACTTTAACATTAAAAATCTTAGATATCTTATCAACAGAAATATTTTTAGGCTTATCAACACTTTCAATTCTACCTTTATCCATAATTAAAATATAATCACTATGTTGCATTGCTTGATTAATATCATGCATTACCATAATAACAACTTTACCTTGTTTTTTTAACATCTTTGCAAGTTCAAGTAATTCTAATTGATGTTCAATATCCATATAAGTAGTTGGTTCATCAAGTAAAACAATTGGGGTATCTTGGATAAGTAGCATCGCCATATATACACGTTGTCTTTGACCACCTGAAAGTGTATGAACACTTTGATTTTTTAAATCATATATTTGCATTAAAGATAAAACTTCATCTACTTTTTTATAGTCAGTTGCTGTATATCTTCGAGGAAATCCAAGATGTGGATGTCTTCCATGTAATACTAATCGTTTAACACTAATTAGTGGTGTATCTTTATGCTGTGCTAAATACGAAATAAGCTTTGCTCGTTCTTTAAAATCAAGTAATTTTAAATCCTTATCATCAATAAGAATTTGTCCTTCATATGTTTTTGAAAGTCCGCAACAGCCCTTTAATAACGTACTTTTACCACAACCATTTCTACCAATAATTGTATAAATATTTCCTTTTTCAAATTTAATACTAACACCCTTTACAACAGGTTTATTTTCATAACCGCATGAATAATTTATAAGTTCGATCATACTACACCCTCGCCTTTTTTGTAAATAATAACAAAATAAAAATTGGTGCTCCAAATAATGATAAAACAATCCCTACCGGTAATTCAAAAGGCGCAAATAAAACTCTTGCCATAGTATCACAAACAACCATCAATAATGGACCCCAAATAATTGAAAGTAAAAATGATTGCTTAAACTCATTACCAACAACTAACCTAGCAAAGTGTGGTACTACTAAACCTATAAAACCAATTAATCCAGCAAAGGAAACTGCCCCACCAATACAACTTGCACATAGTAGTAATAAGATTGTTCTTTCTTTAAATACATTTACCCCTAGACCTTTTGCAACGTCATCTCCAAGACTCAATATTTCAATCGTATTTCTCTTTAACAAAAGCACAAATACACTTACAAATATAAATATAGAACTTACAAATAATACATTATTTTGAATATATGCTAGTCCCCCTACGCGAAAAGTAGTCAAAGCAATAAGTGATGTTGGTATCAAGGTGTACACTGCCTCACTTAATGAGGCAAATATACTATTGGTTACCACGCCTGTTAACACTAGTGTTTGTTTAGAGGCGCCAATCTTAGTAGCAATAAAAAATATAATTGTTACTGCCACAATAGCACCTAAAAATGATGCTACTGGTAGTAAAAACGGTAGTGTCGGAAAAAGCACACTACATAAAATTGTAAATAAACCAGCTCCAGAGTTAACTCCTATAATATTAGGACCAGCTAATGGATTTGCAAGTAAGGTTTGGATTACAAACCCGGCTGCAACAAACCCTATACCAGAAACAATACCAGCAAGTATTCGTGGAATGCGTACATATATAAAGATATCATTTAATGAAAACAAATCAGCTAATGTTAGCCTTGTTGCTCCTAAAAATAGACATATAAAACAAACAACAATAGTAAAAACTAAGTTAGCTATGATAAAACGAGTTGGATTATTTTGTATTTGTTGCTTGTAATATGTTAATAAGGATTTCATAGCTTTCATTCCATCTTTCATTTGGTTTATTATGGAATAGTTCTTTTTCTAAATAATAAAATTGATCATTCTTTACTGCATCTAGAGAATTCCAAGCAGGATTAGAAGAAAACAAGTATTCCATTTGTGCTTTTGCTTCGCTTTGTTCGCCCATACAAATCACAAAAATATAATCAGGGTTAATTTCTATTATCTTTTCTAAAGATAAAGTATCAAGTAAACTATTAAATTCATCTGTTACATTTACTGCTCCTAGTTGATTTAACATACTAGCAGTTGATGTATCACTATCTCTAGCAGAAACTTTACTACTTGATGCTCTAAGTAATAGATACGTTGGATTCCCTTCAATTGATGATGTATTCACTAATGAAGTAATTGTATTTGATAATTGTGTACCATGAATATCATATAAGTCATCACGGCCTGTAATATCACAAAATATTCGTAAAGTATTTACATAATCATCAAAATTTTCAACATCAATAAATGCATAAGCAATGCCAGCACTATCTAATGATTTAGCAAGTGATTGATGCCCTGATAAATCAGGCATTAAAATCATAAAATCAACTTTCGATGCTATGATCGTTTCTAATGAAGGACTATGAATTGCCCCTAAGTCGATAATATTTGATGACGTATCAATTAGCCCTGAACTAAAACTATCTTCGGTTGTTGCATGTAGCCTGCCACCTGCAAGTTGCCACAAGGCACTATAACTACCGGATGCTACTGCTACATTCTTAGGGCTATCAATTACTACTTGACGTCCCATGTCGTCAACAAAGCTATATTCCCCTGTTGATACTTGATTTGTAGTACACCCACTTACAAGCAAGGTAAATAATAATACTACAATACATTTAAAACTATTTTTCATCTCTTTCTCCAAACAATACGTTTGTATTGTGTACTTCATTATACTGTTTAACAGTATTTATATTATAAAAACAATTAGAATACGAATTTGGAAAATCAACATAAACTTTATCAATACAATTTATCAATTCTTTTAATTTATATTGTTTATTGTTAATTTGTTCCTCGATTTTTTGTAAAATATCACTTTGATATATCGCAAATAACGGTTGTATTCTATCATTGTTTTTAGCTATAATGCAACTATTTTCATTCATTATTAACATTTCATACATATTTTCTATGATTTCCTTATTAATACCCGGCATATCACACGAAATAATGAAATAATATTTGTAAGATTTTAATGATAATGCTGTGTGCAAACCACCAAGCGGGCCAATTGCATCATAGCTGTCAATGACTGTTGGATATGGTAAGTCAATTACCTGTGAGCAATTTGCTGCGATATATATATTACAATAATCTGTAAATTGATTAATAATATGTTTTGCCATTGTTGTATTACCATAAGGTAGTTTGTATTTATCATGGTATTCCATTCTTGAAGATTTTCCACCAACCAATACAACAATCGCAATTTCATCTTTTGATATCATTATTTATAATGAATTCCTGACCAATATAACATATTTTCTACTTGGGCAACTTCTGGTAATTGAACATCTTTTAGTGCCCACTCTTTGAATTCTACAAATCCTGTACGATCAACAATATATCCGATATGTTCTTTTCCACCAGGAGCAGTGCGATCAATATACTTATCAACATAGTCATACGTATTTTTTATAATCTTAATAATACTATCTTCATCTACCCAACGAATAAAGTCTTCAGCTAATCTTGGATTTTTCTTACC
>CAYJEM010000032.1:0-21839 GCA_964369175.1 uncultured Erysipelotrichales bacterium
GTTGCTTGAACATCTAATAATAATAGATGATTATCAGTACCATTTGATACAAGTTTCACATCATGTTCTTTAAACACTTCTTCCATTGCTTTTGCATTTTTAACTACATTATCAATATATGTTTTAAATTCTGGTTGCAATGCTTCATGGAAACAAATCGCTTTTCCAGCAATAACATGCATTAATGGTCCGCCTTGCATTCCTGGAAATACTGCACTATCAATCTTTTTTGCATACTCTTGTTTACATAAGATGGCCCCACCTCGTGGTCCGCGAAGCGTCTTATGCGTTGTTGTTGTTACTACATCTGCATGCGGGAATGGAGATTGGTGATTTTTAGTTGCAACTAAACCAGCAATGTGAGCCATATCAACCATAAAGATAGCGCCTACCTCTTTACAACATTTTGCCATGAATTCAAAATCAATTTCTCTTGCATAAGCACTTGCTCCAGCAACTACTAATTTAGGTTTTATTTCTTCAACCTTTCTTTTGAATTCTTGGTAATCTATTACTTGATTTTCTTTATCAACTCCATAACTATGAAATTCATAATTTATTCCTGAATAATTTAGTGGATGTCCGTGTGTTAAATGTCCACCATCTGCAAGTGACATTCCTAGAACTTTATCTCCATGCTCTAACAACGCCAAATAAACTGCAGTATTTGCTTGTGCTCCTGAATGAGGTTGAACATTTGCATGCTCAGCTCCAAACAATTTACATAATCTTTCAATTGCAAGTGCTTCAACTTCATCAACAAATGAGCAACCACCATAATATCTTTTAGCTGGATACCCTTCAGCATACTTATTTGTTAAAATTGAACCCACCGCTTCTAAAATATCGGTTGATACAAAGTTTTCTGATGCAATTAATTCAATATTATTTCTCTGTCTTTCTAACTCGCTTTGAATACTTCTAAAAACTGCAACATCCTTCATTGTTTATTCCCCCTCATAAGCCATCATTTTTTCAACTCGTAAATCGTGACGGCCACCTTCGTAATCTGTTGTTAACCATGTATCAACAATACTTAATGCTAAACCTTCACCTACTACACGTTGCCCTAATGCAAGCATATTTGAATCATTATGTTCTCTAGTAGCACGCGCACTAAATACATCATGACAAAGTGCACAACGTATTGATTTTACCTTATTAGCAACAATACTAACGCCAATTCCAGTACCACATACAATAATTCCTTTTTGACATTCACCACTTGCTACTGCTTTTGCTGCAAGTCCTGCATAATCAGGATAATCAACACTATCACTAGTATGTGTTCCATAATCCTCAATTTGATATCCGGCAGCTTCTAAATGTTTTTTTATAGCTTCCTTTAATTGTAATCCTCCATGATCATTTGCTAATGCTATCTTCATAATATACCTCCAAAATTTTCTCTTCACTTATACTTCCTTGGCGTAAAATATCCACTTGTCCATCCGTTACTTGTACAACAGTACTTGGTTTATCATTACCGGCATCCTGATTTACAATTGCCGCAACTTGTCCCTTAAACAATGTAATAACATCTTTAACACATACAATATCATCTTGTCCTGACAAATTAGCACTCGTCACCCACATTGGTCCAACAGTTCGTAATAATTCAAGTACAAAACTATCATCTGGTATTCGTATACCAATCGTATCTAATCCTGCCGTAAACAAATTATTTCCAACATCCTTCTTTGGTAAAACTATTGTCAACTTTCCAGGCATTAGCTCGTTCATTAGTGTGAACGCGCGTTCATCAATATAAGCGTATGTAGAACATTGTTCTACACTTGCAACCATTAACGTGATTGCTTTTGAAAGGCTTCGTTTTTTTATACGATATATTTGTTCCAAACCATCATGACAATCTATCAATGTCGCAAGCCCAAAGACTGTTTCCGTAGGCATTGCAATAACTTCACCGCTTTTTAATACTGCTGCTATCTTTTGAATATTAGATGTCTCTAACAAGTGCGTTTCCATCTTATCACCTCGTCTGTAACATTCTACCATAAATCACCATAAAATAGTATCAAGATTTACTAAAATAGTAAGATTTCATGCAAAAAAAGGAGTCATAAACTGACTCCTAATACTTAGTTTGTATCTTCTATTTCTTGATTATCCATAACTTTATCAATAGTATCAATAATTTCTTGTAGCTCGGTTTCATCAGGAATAAAGGTAAACGTCTTTTGTCCTTCCATAGAGTACGTATCATAGCTATCTTCTCCCACACCCGTAAGTTGCATTTGAATAATATCCCATGATGCCATATCATTTACTTGCATATTCAACAAAGATTTCATTTCATCTTCAGACATACTTGTTTCAAAGCTACCTTGAATTGCTTGTAAGATTCCACTAAATCTTGTGATTGTAGAAGCAGACATCATTTTATCTAACATTGCTTCAAGTAGTAGTTGTTGATTTTTTGCACGATCTACGTCTCCTGCTGGAAGAGCATAACGTTCTCTAACAAACGATAAAGCCATGTCTCCATCCATTTCATTGATACCTTTAACTATGTCATAGTTTCCATGCATCGTTGTAAATTCAAATGGTGAATCTATCGTCACCCCGCCAATTGAATCTACTATATCGATAATTCCGCTAAAGTTTGTTTTTGCATAATAATTAATTTCTATCTCAAATAAATCGTTAATACTTCCCATTGTTTCTTCAATACCATAAACCGCACTATGTGTTAGTTTATCCATTGCATTATATGAAGGTAAAGTAATTTGCATATCACGTGGAATACTTACTAGAAGCACTTGTTTTGTATTTGGATTTACAACGGCCACTAAGTTTACATCACTTCTTGATACTGTTGAGACATCACCGTACACATCGATACCTGTTACATAAACAATAAATGGATTTTTTGTAACATTCGTACTTGTCGTCACCGGCACTACGGTAACTTCAATTTCAACACTATCGATTACTTTTGTTTCTGATGCAAAATGTGGGTACTGTTCTTCTACTACTGAAACATATGCTTGGTCTGCAATTATAACTTCAATATCTCCATTATATAAGTCGGTAACCATTTCTAAATAGTTATCATATGATTGTGTATCAAACTTTGTACTTGCTTTTTCTTCAAATTGTTTTAATGCTGTATTAATATTACGAACATCTGTTTTTTGTTCAATAGCGAAAGTTTCCATTTTAACATCATCAATTGTACTTGCTGATGAATCGCTCATAACAATAACATCTACAATTCTCTTTTGGGTCTGTGATCCACCTATCATACTAAAGAAATTATTTCCTTGAATTGCATAGAAACTCATGAATACATTTGTACATATTAATAAAATACAAATAAACTTATGAAAGATAAGTGAAAATTTTTTATTATCTCTCTTTTTTCTTCCTAATGCTTTATTTATAGAATGCCAAAATATAAAGTAAATAAAGAGTAGTACTACACCAAAAAGTATTTCATATAGTGGTGTCAATACGCCAAGTAAATGTATTGAAACAAACAATACAATAAGCGATATAAAATATAGTACCATTAACATTCTTTTGCTAAATAACAGCTTCATTACAAACTTCTCCTTTTCAATTAAAAAGGGATAAAGTTATCCCTATTGTAATCCTTCTGTATCTTCTGGCGTTAGTTTCTCTCCAGCCATAACACGCTCAATTAACTCTTGGGCTGCATCCACAGACCAAGTATACGGTATTGTAATGTAGGCCCCAGTACTTGTTTCACCACCCGAACCTGTAATACTTACATGTGATATATTCCATGATGCCATGTCAGAAAGCTGCATATTTAACAATGAGCGTATTTCCTCACTACTCATATCTGTTTCAAAACTTCCTGATACAGCTTGTAAAATACCTGTTGCACGAGTAATAACCGATGGTGATGATGCTTTGGTTATCATTGCTTCCAATGCAAGTTGTTGATTAATAACTCGATCAAAGTCGCCACGTGGAAGTGCATATCTTTCACGTACAAATGATAATGCCATATCTCCATCCATATCATTTTCACCTTCAACAATTTCATAATTACCATGCATTGTTGTAAACTCATAAGGTGAATCAACTGTAATCCCACCTAATGCATCAACAATATCAATCATTCCACTAAAATTCGTTTTTGCATAATAATTTATTTCTTGATCTAAAAAGTTCTCAATTGTTGCAATCGTAACTGCTGGCCCCTGTGTCCCGGCATGTGTTAACTTATCTAAGTAGCCCGTACTTGATACTCTAACTTGCGTATCCCTAGGAATACTTACCATCAATATTTCTTTTGTTTTAGGATGTATTACTACGACTAGATTAACATCAGATCTTGATACTGTTGAAATATCTCCATACATGTCAATTCCTGTAAAGTATACAACAAATGGATTTTCTGTAACATTTGTTGGATTCGTTGTAATTTCTGCTTGTTTAGAAACAGTAAACGTTGCAATGACTTTTGTCTCAGCATCAAAGTGCTCATATGGCTCTTCTAATAACACACGATACTCATTAGCGATTACCATTGCATCTATTTCACCATTATACATAGCGTCAGTCATTGTAATATAATCATCAAATTTTTCATATGTGAAAACACTTGATTCATCTTCAAAGTGTGCTAATGCCTCAGTAATAATTGTTGACTCATTTTGGTAATTTACACCAACTAATTTATCTGTTAATCCTGTTAAATCAGCAATTGGTGAATCTACCAAAGCAACAATATCTACAACATAAATATTTTCATCTGCTTCTGTAACATCTTCAATCAATTCATCCCCTTCAATTATAATTGTAGAAGTATAAACTAATGCAATACTAATAAGCAAACTTAAAATCTTTGAAAAAATTGATCTTTTGCTGATTCTACTATTACCCGCTTTTTTCAAACCGGTAACATTTAATATTACTAAAAACGCAAATAAAACAACTAGTGCCCCAATAACAGCAACCACATATTGCATGGGAATAAAATTCAATTCAATCAATAAATATGTAATAAGAACACTTGCAATTATCTGCATAAACCCTATCAACTTCATTGAAGTAAGTGCACTCAATATTTTATTTTTTTTCATGGAAAACCTCCTATTAGTACTATGATGTTACCATATTATATGCTATTTTTCAACAAAATATCTAAATCACATCATTTATAAACATCGTAATTTCATTTAGTATTTGTTGTTTATCACTACAATACTCTTTTGGTTGAAAGTCTAATATAGCCTCAACTGCTTCATCAATTTCGATTAAATTATATACTGGATAGATATAACCTTGGCTTGAGTATTTTTCCATTATTTGAAGTTGGTGGTCATTACTTTGTTCTTTATATTTTGCAAGCCTAGGTACTACAATTATACGTTTCTTTTGTTTTAAACAATTGATTATTGAGCCTATTCCTGCATGTGTAATAATAATATCAGCACTATTTATGTGTTCTTGTATCTCTTGTTCACTAAAATAGTTTTGAATATAAACTCCTTCAATTTGACCCTCTGTATATCCACTTTGAATAATAACTTCATTTTCATGAATAAATTTTGACTTTTTAAGGACCTCAAAAAACCTTGAAAAGGATTTATCTTGTGTTCCAAACATTATAAATATTTTCATCATTTTAGTCCTCCTTTATATTTTGCGCGAGGGTACAATTCTAACATTTCTGGCCACTGCACTAAAAATAAATCAGCAATTGGATAAACCATTCTTCCCGATAATGTTTTTGTAGTGATGTTTGCAAAAGTCTCAATGAATATAATTTTTTTTCTAAACAATTTTGCAATATAACAAATCCATACAGTTGTATGGGCCCCTGTTGAAACAATAATATCAGGGCGGACTCTTCTAAAGATAATAAAGCTATAAACAATATTATATGGAATATTTAATAAAAACTTAAATAAATGTTCTTTTGTTCCTTCTTTTAAATACCAACTTCTAGCTTTATTGTTTTTTTTAACTTCTGCCATCATAGGATGATTTTCAGTAAGAATAAACGAATTATGCTTATCCATAATTGGCTTCAACTCCATAAGTTCACTATAGTGTCCACCTGTAGAAGATGTAAAAATAATTCTTTTTTTGATATCTTTTGTGTTTGCTTCTTTTATAGTCTCACTGATACTTTGTTCCCCTATATGAAATAGTTTAGGACCAGTAAGCTCTTTGTTATAAAAAGTATACATATTTAATTGATCCGTTATACAACCATCAAATGCTTGTAACGATTTTACAACACTGACATCTTTTTTATTTCCTTTAAAAAACATATCAATGTACAATAAGATTGTTTCTTTTTTTATCTTTTGACAATATTTGTTAAAGATTGGATCAGTAGATACAATTAATGATGCGTCACTATTATACAGTTTTTCTTTAATATTTTTACTAGTATTTATAGATGTTACTTGTATACGTTCATCAAGGATTTTAGGTTGTTCTTTTTCTTTTGTGAAAATAACGACTTCAAGATTATTATCAGGAAACTTTGATAATATATTTTTTTGAAAGTTATTAAAGCTTGTAATATTTTCTAAGTTTACTAAGAAGGTAATTTTCTTTGTATTCTTTTTAATCAACACACCTCTAGTAAGCATCTTTCTAAACATGCAAATACTATTGCCACTAAGTTCAATTAGCTTTAATATAAATTTACTAGAATACACTTGTTTACAATAATACAGTTGACTTTCTTTTAACATTTTTAATTTACGGTAACGAGTATGACTTTTATCAATCGAAACTGAGTGTTCATGAATTACTTCAACTTCATTAAAGATTGCCGTCTTTAATCCAGCATTCTTTGCTTTATGCCCTAAAAGATTTTCTTCATAATACAGAAATGTTCCTTCATCAAAATAACCAATTTTATCTATAACCTTTTTATGCATACCAAAAAAACAACCATGAACAACATCAACCTGACTAACTGGTCCATTAAAATACGAATCTTTATAGAGAAGCATTTTCTTAAATGCTCTATTTACATAAATCAAATTATCTAAAATATGATACCATGATTTCATTAATTTCCAACCGCGAATTTTCTTTCCATCTTCACTAATAACTGGAGCAACAACATCATACTGAGGGTAGCTTGAAACATAACCCATATAATTTTTCCATGCATATTCATCAACCACTATATCAGGATTTGAAATAACGTAAAAATCACATCCTTGTTCATATAAATAACGTAGTCCTATATTATTCCCACTAGCATATCCGTTATTTTGGCTTGCTTGTATTATTGTTACTTTTGGATGATTAATTTCACTTAACCTTTGATAAGAGTCATCACTTGAGTGATTGTCGACAATACAGATTGCATCAATAAAAGGATACGATTGTACTTGCTCTATGTATTTAATTGTTGTATCTGCATCATTATAATTTAATACGACTATTCCTACTTTCATATATCCCCTTTCTTACATGCTTTCTATACTACATGATTTCTTTTAAATATCTCTTTATTGCATCTTGGTAATCTGGTAATCTTTTAAATCCATTTTTATCTAACTCTGCTTTTGACATACGACTATTTTGTGGACGCTTTGCCTTTACCGGAAACATTGAAGAGTCTACTGGGTTTACTTTGACTGTACGTCCTGCTTGTTTAAAGATTTCACATGCAAATTCGTACCAACTGCAAATTCCTTCATTTGTTGCATGATATGTTCCAAACTTAGAACTTTGAATCATTTCTAATGCTAGGATTGCAAGGTCAGCTGTGTATGTTGGTGATCCAATTTGATCATCAACAACTGAAAGCTCATCTCTTGTCTCACTAAGCTTTAACATTGTTTTAATAAAATTGTTTCCATTTTTACCAAATACCCATGAAATTCTAACAATAAAATGTTTTTCGTATTCTTCAACAAGTAATTCTCCTTCATATTTTGTTTGTCCATAAACATTTAAAGGATTACGTTCATCATACTCATTCCACATATTCGTTCCTTGACCATCAAATACATAGTCTGTTGAAAAATACATTACCGGAATATCTAATTGTTTACATGCTGCAACAATATTCTTTGTTCCTTCTACATTTACTTTGCGACATACATCAATATCATCTTGGGCGTTATCAACTGCAGTATATGCTGCACAGTGAATAACCGCATCATAACCACCATTCAAAATAACACTATCAACGCTTTCTTTACTTGTAATATCCATTTCTGCAATATCAACACCATCTGCTTCAACATTGTATTGTTTTGCCACGTTTACAATATCATATCCTAATTGTCCATTATATCCTGTTACTAAAACTTTCATCTTTATCTCCTTTTATATCTATCTATTTTTTTAGCATGTGAAATATCCATGCATATAATCTTATATTGTACTTTCTAACAGTACGATAATATTTATTTTTTAATCCTGGTAAAGTTTTTAAGTATTTATTTTTGTGCCAGCATGGGAATGTCTCATTCAACAAATCCCATCCTAACATAATTGTTTCATTGCGTATCTTTTTATCTTTTATTTGAGCGCTTCGTAAAAACGAATTTCCTAAGAAGAATCGTATATGAATATATTCTAATTCTTGAAAATATGTTTCATATAAACCCTTTCTTTTGTATGCATCTTGAATAATTTTAAACACATCTATCATATCTTTAACATGGTGATTATTTGTATGTGTAATCGATCCACTTCTTTGATAATATTGTATAAAACTAACCTGCACAAAACTAAGCTTCTTTACATATGGGGCAATACAATATAGAAAACAAGCATCTTCGTAACGATATCCATCTGGAAACGATACATTTGTACTCTTGATAAACTCAGTATTATATATTTTATTCCATAGTGTGGCAAACAAGTGAACAACCATTTCTTTTCCTGGGAAATAAGGTCCCTCAACTTCAGTTTCAGATTTCTTATCTTCATAGACCCAATCAAAGTTACAAACAACAATATCACTTTGCTCAGTAATGATTTTATCCATCATCTTTTCTAACATATCACTAGAACATGTATCATCACCATCAAGAAAACCAAAATATGGTGTTTTGACCTTTTCTAATGCAAAGTTTCTAGTATGAGCAATTCCTGCGTTTGGTTTGGTATAATACTCAATCTGGGAATGCTTTTGATGGTAGTCTTGTATAATTTGTAACGTTCCATCATTAGAACCATCATCAATAACCAAAATAGTGAAATCTTGATAGGTTTGTTGTAATAATGAATCTAGTGTTTTTCCTATATATTGTTCTACATTATAAGCAGTAACAATCATTGTTAATTGTTTCATTGTATTCTCCAATATCTACTTATCTAATTTGAAATTCTTTTCTCGTGAAAACTGTATATTATAGTATGGATCTTCATGAATATATTTTGGCCATTTTTTATACATATACGATGATTCTTGTAAAAACTTTTTATACTTAGCACTTGTTATATCTAGTCCTCTTGATTTTGATTCGTGATGATATAATTGTACCTGTGGTAAGTATACATTGTAGTATCCTTTATCTAATAATTTGAAATTTAAATCCACATCATTATAGGCAACTTCTAAGGCTTCTTCTAAACCACCAACTTGATTGTATTTTTTTCTTTCGATAGCCAAACAAGCTGCTGTAACACCACAATAATTTGTAGTCACATATAAACAATTATAAGCGCCTAAATCTTGCATAGATGCTGCAATATAGTGATGTGCTGCAACTGCTTTTCCTAGACCACCAATAATTCCAGCATGTTGTAACGAGTTATCTGGAAACAATAATCTTGCCCCTACTGCTCCTACATTTGGTAGCATTGCATAAGTAGCTAAATCCTTCAACCAATTAGGAGTAATTATCTCTGTGTCATTGTTGAGCAATACGATAACATCACTATCACTTTGACAAACAACATCATTATTTAGCTTAGAGTAGTTAAACTTATAATTACAGTCGATAACGTTAAAGTTATCATATTTACTTTTGTACTCAGCAAACAATTCATAGGTTTGTGGCTCAACACTATCATTATTTGCGATAATAACTTGAAAGTTTGTATACTTTGTATTTTTGTAAAGTGATTCTAAACACAAACGAGTAACATCACTATAATCTCTAGTTGGTATAACAATGCAGACACTTGGCTCATTATCCACATGGATATCTATTGTATTATACCCTAAAAACATAGATTGATTAACACTGGCATTTACACCTTGTCTTTCAAAACTTTCCTTAACAATCTGCATTTGTTCAAGGTTATCTTGAAGTGCTGGTTGACTGCGATGATATAAAATCATCGAAACATGTCCAATGTTACTTGTATATTCAACAATACGTTGTATGTAATCATACTCATATAATGATTTATACTTTGTATTTTTAGGCAAAACATCCATGAGTATCTCGCGGTTAAACAATACCATTTTACCAATATAGTTGTAACTTTGTTGTGTGTGTGGTGAAAAATCCGGTTTAAAAATAGGATGTGACCTTTTCTTTTCATTATCGATTTGATCTTCATCACAATACACCATATCCCATTTGTTTTTATTTAATGCTTTAACAAATTGGTATAATGCCTCTTGATGTAATATATCTCCTACCTCAACAAAAGTAATATATTCGCCAGTTGATTGATTTCGTAAATTATCAATATTATCATCAACAAGCGTATTGTATGATGATAATAATTTTTGATTTTCTTGTGTTGTTAAAATCCATACCTCATAGTTAGAATAAATTTGATTTTCAATTGAGTCTAAGGTTTGTTGAATGTTTTCAACTGTATCACCTGCTGGTATTAGGATAGATATTTTAGGCTGATATACAAATGTTTCTTTGTTTACCAAAGTTTCTTTTTTTGACAACCACTGTAAGTATTCTTCTTGATTATTATAGTCATAATATAAGTGTTCCATATTATATCGTCTATTTTTATAATCACCCCAATATTTTTTGATTAGTGTTGGTGTAATTATAAATTTATGCTGCACCCACATATGGACAATTCCTTTTTTTATAAGACGTAAATTTACATATATCCTCTTAGCAAGTTTTTTTAGTTTAATGTTTGAAATCTCAACTGTATCAATAAGTGTGCCATCTTTAGTATGTATTGAAAAATTACTTTCCAATTCACTGACAACAAATGTTACTGTATTTGTTTCTTGGTTAACTTCAACCAAGTTATAACGCATCGTTGATGATTGTAGATATACAGACGAAGGGGTATCTTGTTTTTCAAATGTAATGGTAATCGTTGTATTGACAATTCCTGATACTTTAATATTTTTTACATAATTTATTTCTCTATCTATTTTCATTTAAACACCCCTTTTTACAATGTATATATTATATCATTTTTAATCTATTCAATAAAGAAAATGATTTCTTTTAAGTATGAAAATACTGTATTGTTTTACCAATACAGTACCTTTGTCTTATTTTACTCTTCCGCTATCTTTGTACATTTTATCAAAGTATTGTTGATATTCACCAGAGATGATGTTTTGCCACCAATCTTTGTTATCTAAATACCATTGAATTGTTTGTTGAATTCCTGTATCAAAGTTATACTTTGGTTTCCACCCTAGTTCTGTTTCTAACTTTTCCGGGTCAATTGCATAACGTAAATCATGTCCTTTACGGTCAGTTACATATTTAATTAATGACTCATCTTTCCCTAAAGCAGCTATAATTGTTTTAACTACTTCTAAGTTTGTTCTTTCATTATGTCCACCAACATTATACACTTCACCAACTTTACCATTTCTAACGATTAAGTCAATAGCAACACAATGATCATATACATGTAACCAGTCACGTACATTTTCACCTTTACCATATACTGGTAATTCTTCATCAGCTAATGCTCTTGCAATCATTAATGGAATTAATTTTTCCGGGAAATGATATGGACCATAGTTATTTGAACATCTTGAAATTGTTACTGGTAAACCATATGTTCTATGGTATGCTTGAACAAATAAATCTGCTGATGCTTTTGAAGAACTATATGGACTTGATGTATGAAGTGGTGTTGTTTCTGTAAAGAATAAGTCTGGACGATCTAATGGTAAATCTCCATACACTTCATCAGTAGATACTTGATGATATCTTTGAATTCCATATTTATTACATGCATCTAATAATACAGTTGTTCCAATTACGTTTGTACGAATAAAGATTTCTGGATCTTCAATACTACGGTCAACATGAGACTCTGCTGCAAAGTTAATAACAACATCAAATTTCTCTTCTTCAAATAATTTGTAGATAAAATCACGATCGGCAATATCACCTTTAACAAATTTATAGTTTTCTTTTCCTTCTACTTGTTTTAATGTTTCTAAATTTCCAGCATATGTTAACTCATCTAAGTTTACAATTATATCATTTGGATATTTATCTACCATATAATGAACAAAGTTACCACCGATAAACCCTGCTCCACCTGTTACTAATATTTTCATTACTTTTCTCCTTTATACTCGTAATTACAATCTGATTCATCTAATGTTGGACCAAATTTATCTTTATCAGATAAAATTGGTTCCACTCCATTTAGTAAACTTCCCCAATCCACATTGATTGAAGGGTCATCATAACGAATTCCTCTATCATTTTCTTTAGAATATAAGTTATCTACTTTATATCTAAATTCAACATTATCACTAATTGTTAGAAAACCATGTGCAAATCCTTGAGGAATAAAGAATTGCTTTTTATTTTCTTCACTTAATTCTACTGCAACCCATTGCTTATATGTTGGTGATCCTTTACGAATATCAACTGCAACATCAATAACCGCACCTTTAGTACAGCTTACTAATTTTGCTTGTGGCATTGGATCATTTTGGAAGTGTAAACCACGTAATGTACCCTTCTTTGCAGTAAATGACATATTGTCTTGAACAAATGTATTTGTTATTCCAATTTCAGCATATTTTGTTGTTGAATATGTTTCAACAAAGAATCCACGATGGTCTCCAAATACATCTGGTTCGATAATAATTACCCCAGGTAATTCTGTTTTAGTTACTTTCATAATTTCTCCTAACGATCAATGAATTTTCCATCCATTACATCTTTTAAATATTTTCCATATTGATTTTTTTGATATAATTCATAAGCATTTTGCATTTGTTCAGTCGTAATCCAAGCATTTTTAAATGCAATTTCTTCTAAACAAGCAACTTTTCTATTTTGATGTGTTTCAATTGTTTTTACAAAATTTGTTGCTTCAACTAATGATTCATGAGTTCCAGTATCTAACCATGTAAATCCTTGACCTAATAGCTCTACACTTAAATTTTCTTTTTCCAAGTATATTTTATTTAAATCCGTAATTTCTAATTCTCCACGAGCACTTGGTTTAATCTGTTTTGCATACTCTACGACATTTTTATCATAGAAATATAATCCAGTAACTGCGTAGTTTGATTTTGGTACTGTTGGTTTTTCTTCTAAAGATATTGCTTTTCCTTCATCGTTGAACTCAACCACTCCAAAACGTTCTGGATCATCAACATAATACCCAAATACTGTAGCACCTTCTGGCTTACTTGCCGCATTACGAAGTCTTTTTACCAATCCATGGCCATGGAAAATATTATCTCCTAAAATCATTGCACAGCTATCGCCGTCAATAAATTCTTCACCTAGTAAAAATGCTTGTGCAAGTCCATCAGGTGATGGTTGTACTTTATATTGTAAAGAAACACCAAATTGAGATCCATCTCCAAGTAATTCTTCAAATCTTGGTGTGTCTTCAGGTGTAGAAATTATTAAGATATCTTTGATTCCAGCCTCCATTAAAATACTTAATGGATAGTATATCATTGGTTTATCATAAATCGGTAATAACTGCTTACTTGTTACTTGTGTAAGTGGGTATAATCTAGTTCCACTTCCTCCTGCTAAAACGATTCCTTTCATGTCGAATCCTCCTTGTTTTCCATTATACTATAAACCATGACGTTACGTAAGTGTCAATACTTATTTTTTGCAAATATACATACCTAATTCCTTGGTTACTATAATATGTCCATCTTCATTAATTTTATTTACTAAATATTCCTTTAATAGTCTATGGTTAATTCGTTGCATTGACCTTTGGTCATCAATACAGCTATATATATAATCCAATAAATCATCTACGTTAGTTATTTGTAAAACATCCTGATAGCCAATATATCTTATATCTTTAAAATATTTCTCTAGAATTTGTCTGCCATTATCAATACCAAATGCTTTATATCCTGTATTTTCTTTCAACTTTATTTTTTCATCGTATTGTTTAATTACATCATGGATTTCTTGCATATGCGCCTTTCCAAAAGTGGTAGCATAAAACAGTCCATCTTTTTTTAATACTCTAGATACCTCGCTAATTACTTTGTTTACATCTTTTGTATAAGGTAATACATAATTTGCAAGCAACGCATCAAAGTATTGATTTTTAAACAACAATTCTTCTCCATTCATTTTTAAATATGAATATTCGTTCCCCAAACTGTTTCTAGCAACTTCTAATTTCTTTTGGTCTACATCACTTAACGTAATTTCACGATTACGTAAACTAATAGTAATCCATTTCCATAAATCACCATCACCACAACCAATTTCTAATAATTTAGTTACTTTAGAAAAATCGATATTTGTTGCTACCCACTGATACCAATTTGTTGGATTTGTTGTATAACGTTGATGTAGTTTTCGTCTTTTTTCTAGCGTTGTAGCCGCAAGATAGTTTTTGGCTATTTCATCTTCTTTATTTGTCTCCTGGATTAAATCAAGTATTCGAATCCATGGTATTTGGCCCTCATGTAGCTGTTTACTTGTAAGTAACAATATTGACTTCAACTTTTGAAGTTGATCTATTTTTTGATTAACAAGGTTAAGTTGTAAGGAAATAGAATCATTAATATCACTTTTATTATCTTGGATGATTATCGCATGTATTTTTTCAAGTGAAAAGCCCATGTTTCTAAGTGCAAGAATTCGTTGCAAACGAACTAAATCATATTCGCTATACATTCGATATCCATTTTCTTGAATCATGGTTGGTTTTAATAGATTAATTTTATCATAGTAACGGATTGTTCTTTCTGTTACTTTTGCAAGTTTTGCAAATTTTCCAGTTGTGTAGTATTTTTCCATATATTTATTATACTAAAATCATATTTATATACAAACAGAAAATAAAAAAGGAATCGCATTACTACGATTCCTAAATCATTTTACAATGCAAATGGTCCTTTTTTAATATCAAAGTTTGGACTGTAGTAAGGATCCCCTTCATCAAGTAACGGTTGCCACTTACTTTGGAACAACGCCACTTCTCCTTGAAAACGTTTGATTTTTTCATCAGTATCTTCATATCCTCTTGATTTAGATTCATAATGATACCATCTTGAAAAAGGATTATATACTACTAATTTCCCTGTTTCTCTAACTCTTAAACATAAATCAACATCATTACATGCGACTACAAATTCTTCATCAAATCCATTGATTTCTTCAAAAATACTGCGTTTTATCATTAAGCAAGCTGCTGTTACTGCACTATAGTTAGTAGCAATTTGAGCACGCATCATATATCCACATTCTTCATCTTCGATAGCATGATTGATGTGACCAGCATATCCACCAAAACCAATAACTACTCCTGCATGTTGAACAGTGTCATCGTCATATAATAGCTTGGCTCCTACAATACCAACTTCCTCACGGATACAATAACCAAGCATATCTTCGATACCTGTTGGTGATATTAACTCTGTATCATTATTTAATAATAATAAATAATCACCTTTACTATATTTTACACCAAAGTTATTGATTGCTGAATAGTTGAAGCCTTTATCCCATTTAACTACTTTTACATAGTCATAGTTACTTTCTAAGTGTTCATAGTATTCAAATATTTCTGGTTCGTTACTATTATTTTCAATAATAATAACTTCAATATTTTCATAAGTATTTACATTTATAATTGAATCCATACATGTTTTTAAAGTTTCTTTGTGATTCATATTTGGAATAATAATTGATACTAATGGCTTGTCTTTTACAGCATAGATTGTTCTATACAATCCCCATAATGGAAGCATTTCTACTTTTGCATCAATATTTAAGCGTTCATAATGTGATTCAATAGCTTTTTTACCAGCTTCATAACAATACATCTTACTTGCTGGATTTTCAGCTGTACTAGCTGCATGCATTCGCCAATGATATAAAACCTTTGGCAAATGATATATACTTTTTGCCTTTTCAATACATCTAAACATTAAATCATAATCTTGTGATCCATCATATTCGCTACGGAACCATCCTGCACTATCCATGATTGATTTTTTCACAACAAATAAATGCGTTATATAATTATGTGAGCGGAATAAATCAATACTAAAGTCAGGTTTAAAATTAGGGTCCATAAGACGGTTTGTCTTAGTTTCTAACTTATCTTCATCTGTGTATACGATATCATGTTTCTCAGTTTGTAAAGTATTTGTAACTTCATATAATGCATCAAGTGTTAATAAGTCATCATGATCAAATAATGCGATATAATCTCCATCTGCAAGTTCCATTGCTTTGTTAGTATTCCCGGCAATTCCAAAGTTATCATCAAGAAAAGTATATACAATTCTTGAGTCATTATTTGCATACTCTTGAATCTTATTTCTAAGTTTATCATTTCCAATGCTTCCATCTGCAATACATAATTGCCAGTTAGGATAAGTTTGACCTATAACTGACATTACCATCTCATCGAAAAACTGTAAAGGTGGATTAAATACTGGCACAATAATACTAATTTTTGGTTCGTATTCGAACTTTGTGTTTCTTTGTATTTCTAAATCTTCTTGTGTTGGTGATTGACCTAAAAACCATCTATGATACTCAAAATCAGGTGTTGGCATTTCTCCCGAAAGTACTCTTTTCACAAATTTTTTAACACCATTTTTCTTTAGGTATTTAACACCTTTTTTCATAGTATGAGGATGTGCCATAATACGCATTTTCGTAAATAAACTTGCTTTACGTTCTTTTAATATTTCACTTGGACTAATTGAAGTAATCCCTAGTTCATTAATAAATTCTACTTTTACATTATCATCTGGCTTAGCAGTAAATGACATATGAAATCCAATCTGCTTATTGCTTTTATCAATGATTTCATATTTCACTAAATCTTTACGAGACATTGGACGTAATATTACATCTACCTTATTTCCATTTACAACTGCTGCGATTGTTGTTTCCTGCCCGAAATATCCTCTAGCCCAACCCTGTAAAATCCACATATTACTACTTTCTTCATAGTGTAATCCATCAATACGGTAATCAACAGTATTATTTGTTTTGATTTTATTAACTTGCTTTTCATTCATTTCTAATATATTTATCTTTTGCATCCCAAACAATGCTTCTAGTTTTATCTTTGAAACATTCTTTTTAGGTACTTCGCAATGTACAATAAACCCACAATCTTCATGTTTGATATCCAAGTTAAATCTATCAACTAATTCTGGACGTTTAAATGTATGTAATGGTAACTTTACTATTTGATCATTTACTGTAAGTTCAAACCCTTGGCACTCTCTGCTTTCATCAATTAAATACCCTTGTACAAATATATGTGTTAAATCATCTATTTCATTAACAATTACATAATCTATTTTTTTTCTTAAAGACATTATTGTTCTCCTTATTTCTTATAACTCTTCTGCAAATCTTTTTTCAGCAGCTTTGAAAATTAAAAAACCTATAACTAACAATGCCATACTAAATAAAAACACAAAGAAAAGCTTCATCATATCTGGTGTTTGTTGGTATAAAAACACATCTCTATAAGACTGTATAACAACTGTCATAGGATTCAATGATACTAGTTGATATAACAATCCCGCATCACTAAACAAACTTAATTCATAAATAATAGGTGTTCCATAAAACATCATATTTAATACAAACCCAACGATATATTCAGTATCTTGAATATATACATTAATTGCTGAAAGACCAAAAACAAGCCCTAAAATCATAATTGTTTGAATAAGCAGTATAATTGGTAAATATATTATAGATGAGGCTATTCCCACACCACCAAAGATACAAAATGCCAAAATAATAATACATGATATAAGGAAGTTTACAAGACCACTAGCTACTGCCGAGATAGGTAATATCTCTCTTGGAAAATATACCTTCTTAATAATTCCAGCATTGCTTTTAATTGTTGTCATTCCTTGATTAACGGTTACTAAGAAGAAGTTCCATGGAATAATTCCCGTTACTAGATATAATAAATAGTTATCACTACTACCTCGCATTAAATAAGGAAACACGATTGCATATACAACAACTTGTAATAGCGGATTTATAAAAGACCATAAAACCCCTAGAAATGAACCTTTATATCTTCCACGGATTTCTTTTTTTACATTTGTCTTTAGTAACTCCCGATACAAATATAAATCTTTAAACATAATTTTTTCTCCTATATTTCAATATTAAATGAAATTTCTTTACTAGTAATTTCTTCTTTGTTTTTACCGATTTGGCGAATTTGTACAATAATATTACCAACTTCTAAGTTTGTTGTATCATATCGAAAGCGCCAACCAATTGTATCAACATCAACAAGACCGCCATACTGATCAATATATACATCAATAACATCTTGTCTTGTATATCTATCAACATCAGCAATCATTTCTCCATTTACACTAACTTCTAATGTATACATATCATCATCACATAAAGACCATCCACCAATATCTAAGATTGTTCCTTTTTTTACAGTTTGGAAATCTTTTGGTGTTTCTACAAACAGTGTTCCTTTATATTTATCTTTACCTTCTTGAATTAACTTTTCACGTTCCTTTTTATGATCTATTGCTAGTTGTTGTAAGTATTTTTCAATAACATAATAAGGATCTCCATCTAATTTAAGGTTTCCTTTATATATCCAAATAGCACGATTACATAAACTCTTAACCACATCTAAACTATGTGAAACGATAACGATTGTTTTATCACTGTTTTTTAATTCTTCTAAACGTTTGAAACATTTTTCTTGGAAATGTTGATCTCCAACTGCTAATATCTCATCAATTAATAAAATATCAGCATCAACATTAATCGCGATTGAAAATGCTAAACGCATATACATACCTGATGAATATGTTCTTACAGGGTTGTCTATAAATGAACCAAGTTCCGAAAACTCTATGATCTGTTGTTCTCTAGCTTCAATTTCTTTTCTTGTCAAACCAAAGATTGATGCATTAAAGTAAATATTTTCTCTTCCCGAAAAATCAGGATGAAAACCAGCTCCTAGCTCTAATAAAGATGTTAATTTACCATTTGTTTCTAATTGTCCTTTATTTGGATATAGAATCTTAGTCATTAGTTTTAATAATGTACTTTTACCACTACCATTTGTACCAATTAAAGCAACAGTTTCACCTTTTTTTATTTCAATATCGATATCTTGTAAAATATCAATTAACTCTACCTTTGATTTATTCCAAAAAACAAGCCTTTCTTTAAGCGTGTTTGGTTTATCAAAAATACGTTTAAACTGTTTACTTAATCCAATTATTTCAATTGCATTATTATTATTCTTCATATATTCCTCCAAAATTACATAGACCCTTTACCATAAATAACACCTCGAACAGTTTTATATATAATTGTTAGGTCTAACCATATATTCCAATTACGGAAATAATAGTCATCTAGTTCACATCGACGTTGGAACCCAACATCACTTCTACCATTTGCTTGCCACATTCCAGTTATTCCAGGACGGCATGATATAATTGTTTCATAGTATATGCCCATATCTTCTATTTCTCTATATAGATAGGGTCTTGGTCCTACAAAACTCATCTCTCCTTTTAAGACATTAATAAATTGCGGCCATTCATCTAAGGATGTCTTTCTTAAGAAGTGTCCTACTTTTGTGATTCTTGGGTCATTTACTAATTTTTTATTTTTTAAATATTCCTCTTTTATTAAAGGATCTTTTTCCATAAGTTCTTCTAATAACCCTTCAGCATTTGGAACCATTGAACGAAATTTATATAACTTTACACTTCGTCCTTTAAATCCAACACGTTCTTGAGAGAATATCATTGGACCTTTATCGCCCTCTTTTAGCATTGCAAGTTTTACAAAAATTAATAATGGCAATAATATAACTACTCCAATTAAGCCTACTACAATATCAACTGCTCTTTTTATAAATCGATCAAATAATGATAATTTATCCTTTGATGTTGCAATTAATAACATTCCATCAAAGTCTTGTACTTGTGATGAAAAGTTAATTGTGCCATTAACATTAGGTAAATACTTAACTGCAGATACCTTATCATATATGTTCTCCATAATAATATCAAGTTGTTTTTTATCAGCTTCTGGTATTGCAATAATAATTTGACTCACATTCTCTTTACGTATTACAAAATCCATTTGATGATATGGAAATACAGGTATATTTACATGCTCATGACATACAACGTTATTTTGCGGAATATGACTTAAGATATCATTTTGAGTTACATCTATATATCCTATTACATTTGTAAGTGCAAATCTGTTTCTAGCAGCAATTGTACCTAAGCGGCTTGCTTCTACTCCAGTACCAATTATTAATGTTCTTCTAGCAAACTTACTACGTAAAATAATACGCATTGCTCGATTTAATAGCAATACTGAACAAAACATTATTATTACAAAGAAAACTAAGACCATTCTTCTTTCATATCCAGTTGCATGTGGAACTAAAACAAGTAATGCTACAAAAAAACATAAGTGTGATTTAGTAAGTTGTTGAATTTCTTCCCATATCAGGGTTGAAGAAATAACATAGTGTCCATATATAAACTGAAATAAAAAATACAATAAACTAGAATTGAATACTAATGGTGGTTCAATCTTTAAAACGCCTGAAACGGCTATATATATTATCAACTCTAAGACAAATAATATACTAGAGTATATACTTCTATTTAGCACATAACCCACCCCTTTTCCACTTTTATAAACAGTATACTATATGTTACTGTTTTTTTCTATTTATATTTTATTGTAGATTTAAAAAAAGAGCATCATTAGATACTCTTATACTAATTGAATTATTGCGGATAATCTATTTGTACTGATGTGAATCGTCCTTTTTGATTTGCAGTTTCGAAACGATAACGGAATCCTAAAGAATCTGTATATCGATAGTATCCATTTGTATTTTGCTCAGGTCCCCCAATTGTATCTAATAAATCTTGTGCATCTGTTACATTATCAATCGGTAATTCACCATTTGCGGTTACAAGCACAATCGAGTCTATTTGTTGTAATTCTGGTCCTTTAGCTGCTGTATCAGAATCACTATATACATCATAAGTTAATGTAATACGCCCAACCTTAGCATCTTCTACTGAAATTTCTTTATCGTCTGGATTGTAATAGTGTAATCCAAATTCATGATATTGATCATCACTAACGTATACTTTAACAATTTCTGTCAATGGAGAAAGTTCATAAGGTTCCATTTTTGGAAGCTCATCCAAAGTTTTTCCAGTATCACCAAACTCTACACGACCATATTTTTCTAATGCTTTTATGTACTCACCAACTGTTTCAGGAAGTGATATTTTATCACCTTCAATCGTTATATAACGAATCGTTCCTTCTGATTCAGTAAAAGGTCTATCTGTTTCTTCCTCTTCTACTGGAGCTGGATCAACTGGTGTATCTTCACCTTCATTAGAACAACCTGTAAGTGTAAATACCATAAAAAGCGCAACCATTAAACTCAATACTTTTTTCATAATTTGTACT
>CAYJEM010000033.1:0-21678 GCA_964369175.1 uncultured Erysipelotrichales bacterium
GCATCAATTACATATACACCATTTACAGGTGAAACAGATGCACAGTTACTTGAAAAAGCAAAAGACAGAGTAGAAGCTGCTACATATGAAAAAACAAGTGGAGATTTCGATGAAGCAACACTAAATGAATATGTAGAAAACATTGCTAAAACTGCTGTAAATAATGACAGTATTGAGACAAGTGTTACAGATACAAAATACACTGCACCGGTAGCAGGAACAAAAGAAAATCCAATGGGAATACAAGGAACTTACAGTTTTACTATCAACCTATCAATTGGGAAGAGAAGTGTAAATACAAGTACGATTACTGTAACAATTCCTGCTACAAAATACATGACTTATACAGTAGTTGAAGGAGATAAACAGACTATTGAGCAAGGTGCAACAACACCAATTACTGTTAAAATAGATGGAGAATTTGCAAAGTATACTGAACTTTATCATGGTAATAAACTTGTTGATAAAAGTAATTATACTGTAGTCGAAGGGTCTACTATTATAACACTTAATGCAAATTATGTTGAAAAGTTACCAGAAGGGACACATCAATTTACTGCTATTTATACAGATGGGGAGGCGAACTTTACAGTTGAAGTACGCCCAGGAGCAATAACATCTCCATCAACTGGTGATAATAGTATGTTATCATTATATGTATCAGCGGCAGTACTTTCACTTGCAGGAGCTATATGTGTATTTTCTAGAAAAAGAAAAAAATCTAAAGTATTATAAAGACATTACTATCAAATAGCATAAATATTAAGAATTTATAAATGTTCATAAGGGCAGATAACAATTTTGTTATTTGCCTTTTTCGTTGTTCATGTGCTAAAACTCAAAAAAATAGTAAATAAAGTATAGAAATATTGTTCAAGACCTACTGATGTGGTATGATATGCGATGTGTGTTATTTACAAATACAGTATCTACAATAGATATAAAAAAAGTGTGTGTAGTAAAGTTATTATTAAGTCAAGTGAGTATAAAATTATATTAATCTCAACTTCATAAACACTGTAAATAATATATATAAAATAATATATTTATAAGGAGAAAATAATGAAAACAATAATGAGTAAGTTATCAATTTTAGTAGTAGCTATGACATTGGTTATTGGTGGACTTTTAAATACTATGAGCGCATCAAGTGAACTACTGTTTAGTCATGAAATAGGTGTAACTCAAAAAGCAAGCGGGATATTTACAATCCAAACAAACCATCCGATAGAAGTCGCATCAACGTATGGATATGCAGACTTTATACTTGGCGTTCATGAATTTGAACTAAATGAGGTAGTAAATAAAACATATATAACCAGTGTTGGAAATTCAGTATTAAGATTAATAGCGGGTACAACAGATGGAGATTATGTATTATCAGAAGCAGGGAATCATTATTTATATCAATATAAACCAATGGATAGCGCAACATATTGGCAGCTAGGAACGACATTGCCAAATGCTAATTCAGGGTTTACAGGGGAATACGATGTTACAACGACAATTCCAGATTTCATTGATGCATCGCTTATGACAGCAGGTGATTTTAGATTTTTAGTTAAATCATCAGGCACACTATTGACGGAAAATGGTGCAGTAGTAGCACAACAAGATTATGGAAATGTATATTTTAAATATGGGATTACATCATTAAATGTAAATTATACTGGATTACCTGCAGGTGAAAATTTAGGAATGCAATACGGTGATACAATAGTAAATACACTTTATGCACCAACATCATACAAAGGTTTCGATGTAAGTGCTGGTATAACCGCACTAGGTAATACAACGGTAGCATCGCCAGAGGCAGTTACTACAACATTTACAAATATTAGAACATTTAATATTGGTGATACATATGTAGCTAGTGATGGAAATACATATCAATGTGTTAGTGTAACATTACCAAGTACAGGGACATATTCAAAGGATAGTGGTTCTTTTGAGGTTACAGAAGCAAGCGGATCACACCAAATTATATACGCATTTGAATCACTATCTAGAACACTTTCATACGCTGGTGTAAACTTAGTACCAAGTAGTCAAATATTTGATTTAAATGATACAGTAACAGTTGACTATAATAATGGTGCACCTACTGAAACTATAACTATGGATGATAACAAAAGTATTCCTAATCCAACAAGAGAAGGGTATGTATTTAACGGTTTTTTATATTCGGTTGACACAAATACACTTACAGCATCATGGTTAGAAGATAGATTAACAGGAGAAGCAGATGAAAATGGTGGAGCAATTGGAGATGGAATACCAGACATATATCAAACAGTCATTACATATCATGTAGTAAACGGAACATGGGATGGAACAAACAGCGAACCACAAACAAGAGTAGTAACATTCTATGTGGATGGCAAACCTTCAAATGATCTTGCCGCAGTGGCAACAATTTTGAAGCCAAATGAAATGCAGGCAAATACTGGATATGAAAATGGAACATGGGATAAAGATATATCACAAACAACATATGAAAGAAAAGATGATAATAGCACTTTTACACATACGTTCACATTACAAAATCATGAAGTAACATATCCAACATCAACAGGAAATCAAACAGTAACGTTACCACATGGTACAACAGTTATCGTTGATAACGCTGATGATAGTCCAACACAAACAGTAACAGTAGATGAAGTAAAAACACTTGATACACCAACAAGAGAAGGATACATCTTTAATGGATATGAATATGATGCAGTTACAAAAACATTTACAGCATCATGGTTAGAAGATAGATTAACAGGAGAAGCAGATGAAAATGGTGGAGCAATTGGAGATGGAATACCAGACATATATCAAACAGTCATTACATATCATGTAGTAAACGGAACATGGGATGGAACAAACAGCGAACCACAAACAAGAGTAGTAACATTCTATGTGGATGGCAAACCTTCAAATGATCTTGCCGCAGTGGCAGCAATCACAAAACCAACAGGAATGCAACCAAATACAGGGTATGATGCAAATACAGGGAATTGGGCAGATGGTGATACTGTAACAATTGCATTTGGTGATGCAAATACTACCTTTGAATATGGATATGATGCAATGTTAAAAGTTTCATATTTAGGGGTCAACTCTACAAATGCATTAGATTTGGATATTACAAATCAATTATTTAATGCAGGAACTGTAGTTAATGTAAATAACATGAATGGAGATATACCTTATACAATTACTGTATCTGTAGATACAATGTTAAGTGTACCAACTAGAACAGGTTATACATTTACAGGGTACACATATGATATAGAAACAAATACATTTAATGCTACTTGGAAAGAAGTAACATATACTGTACAATTTAATTCTAATGGTGGTTCAAATATACCTAGCCAAGAAGTTGCAAGCGGTGGATTTATTAGCGAACCAACAAAGCCAAGCAAGGAAGGATTTATCTTTACAGGTTGGTATCTTGATGAGCAATTAACTCAATTATTTGATTTTAACACTATGACAATGCCAAGCAATGGTATAACATTATATGCAGGTTACATAGTTGATGAAGCTTTATCACCTAGTACGGGAGATACAACAAATATAACATTATGGTTTGCTGGGAGTGTGATTTCTCTAGCAGCTATGATTTATGTGTATAGAAAAAATAGAAGTAATTAATTTAATAAAAGACACTAACAAGCACTTAGTATGTGTGAGTTAGTGTTTTTATATATAAATAAAAACTAGAGCAAGTAGCTCTAGTTAAGATATTAAAATAGCAATAAAATTATTCATAAAATGAAGTATTATAGCAGGATATATACTTTTGCTCTTATATGTAATAAATCCAAGAACACTACCTAGTAATAACCCAGTAAAGAATTGGAGTATATTCATATGGTAAATACCAAATAAGATACTGGTAATTAGAATTATTGTAAACGGATGTTTATCTACATTAAATGCTTTTAATAAAAAACCTCTAAAGAATAATTCTTCACAAATTGCAGGCATTATTGCAACTAGGAATACTTGTATATATAAGCTATCAAAAGAAATCATATTTGAAAAATTTTCAACAAATGTTTGTAATGATGGAATTATACTAATTAGAATATTTTGTATAATAACAACACCAAATAAACTAATAAGGACTAATGGAATACCAAGTAAAATATATTTATAATGAAAGTATTTCAAGGAAAAAGTCTCTTTGAAGTCACACTTGATATACAAACTATATAAAAGTGGTATCAAAGCGATAATACATTGAGTTGAAAATAGAATAATATGGGTATCAGATGTAAACATTGTAACAACTGTAGATAAATATAATATTGCTACAAGCCCTCCAGAAAACAGAATTATACCATCACCAATTCCGGGTGTACCTATAAAAGGGCGATTGCTACGACTTTGAAGTAATTTAAAATTATGTTTACTTGAAAACAGAATATTTTCACTTGTGAATATTTTTGACAACAATACTACTGCAAGTGAACTATATAGTAAGTTTGACAATATTACAAAAGATATAAGTAAATAATCTGTATTTGCTGTAAATAGCGCTTTAACACCAAGTGATATATTAACAATTGGAATAAACGATGTAATTGGGTCTAATGATATTGATGGTACCATTGTAATATAAGATGGTAATAATATAACAAGCATCAAGGGTGTACAGTAATTTTGAGCTTCTTTAAATGATTTTGTCATTGACACAACAATCATTGTTATAGCACTTACAAAAAAAGAAAAAGTAACTAGACATATCGCTGTTATTAATAGTGGTAATAGTAATTGCTCAATATTTATTGAAAAAGTACTAGGAGTATCTGCATTTACAAGTAATCCAGTAATTAAATACCATATCGATAATGATAGTGATAATACGTTAAGTAATGTTGAAACAACCCCAGCAATAGCAATTGCTATGAATTTAGAAGCAACTATCTCTAGTGAAGATAGTGGTAAACTTAATAGTGTTTCTAAAGTGTTTCTTTCCCTTTCCCCAGTAACAATATCAATTGCAGGATAGATAACACCTAAGACTACACCGACCAACAATAACATTGGTAGAATTTGGCTAAGTAACATTTCGATTGTTTGGGTATTTGTGGCAGTATCCTCATAGGAAACATCATTTGGAGTAATTACGCTATAAACTACATCAGACTCTAATAAAGAGTGTTCAAGTTGATAAATTTGAAAATTTGTGAAAAATGTTGAAAAATCGTTTATTGTAAAGGAAGCAGATAACTCTGATGAGTTGTACTCAATATATATAGTACCATCTTCTTGAAATAACAAATGATAATCAATATGTTTATCAGTAGGAGTAGAACTATAAAATTCTACTGTCTGATAATCATTAGAATCTATATACTCTATAAAGGAATCAGGAATATCACCCTCAAAATAAACTATAGCAGGTGACAAAACAGAATCAGATTCAACAACTTGAGAAAACATTGTAACCCCTATAAGTAATAAAGGATAAAGAAAAAGAGGAATAATAATCATAGATAAAAGTGTTTTTTTATCTCTAATTACTTCAATAATTTCTTTTTTTATAAGTTTTAGTATAATATTAACTCTCATAAATACCTCCTGTAAGGTCTGTATATTTGAAAAATAATTCCCTTACTGAAGAAACATGATGATGATTTAAAAGCTCGTCTACACGACCTGATAATATAATTTTACCATTATAGAGTAATATAATACGGTCACATAAAAGTTCGGCTTCTTCCATGTAATGAGTTGAATAGATAATACTTTTTCCTTCTTCCTTTTCACTTTTCATAAAACTAACAATATCATTACTACTAATAATATCCAAACCTAACGTTGGCTCATCAAGGATATATAAGTCTGGATTGTGAATCAAGCATCTTGCAATATTAACCCTTTGATATTGCCCAGTTGACAAAGATTCAATTTTATTATCAATAAACATTGATAAATCAAGGCGATCTACAAGTTCATCAATACGTTCTTTAATATGATCTTTATTAAGACCATATAAGCCACCAAAAGTGAAAAATAATTCACGTGGAGTAAATCGATTATATAATTTTGTGTTATTAGAAATATAAGAAAGCTGACTTTTTATACTTATATTACATTTGGAAATATCATTATTTTTGAAGTAAACAGTCCCTGAATCACAAGACATAAGTCCACTAATCATACGCAACAATGTTGTTTTACCAGCACCATTTGGCCCTAAAATACCTAAAATTTCACCTTTATTTAATGAAAAAGATATGTCGTTTAAAGCATAAAATGACTGGTCTACCTTCTTTTTTTCATCTAAAATAACAGTTTTAATAAAACTTTTTGAAATATTTTTTATATCAATTATTTTCATTTTGATCCCCCATTATATTTATAAAATATGTAATCTAATTATTACATAAAACTGTTTTACAAGGCAAATATATTTAATGAATTGTATAAATAGTAAAAAAATAAATTAACCAATAGTATTGAAAAGTATATAAATAATCAAATTTTTATAATATGAAAATCATGTTGAAAATGAAAAAAATGTAGATTACATGGGATGTTAGTATTCCCATAGGAATAGTATGTAATAGAAAATGAGTACAAATTGCTTGAAGTTAAAATATGTACATGATAACATTTTGGTGCGCAAAAATTAGTCTAAAAACAAATTACCTATTGTTTTTAGTGAATTGACGAAATGAACGCGCGTAGATATGTTTGTGTTCTACGGTAGAAGTCTTGAAATTTGGAACCTCCAAGTAAGTTTTCGAAAAAAAATGTAAAAAAAATGAACTTTATGTAAACTAGTACCGTCTATATAAATGTGCAGATTAATCATATCTTTTGTGTAGGAATAGTGCTTGAGGATTTGGATATGATGTTTACTCAAAAAAAAAGGAATTTAAAAAAAGTTAAAAAAAAACGAACTTTATGTAAATTAGAGTCGTCTATATAATGCACCATAAATCATACCACACATATAGGAATACTGTAGAAGTGGATTGGGAGTACTATTCAATTTTTTAAAATCAATACAGAATCTTTGTGTCATGATCGTTACAAGCTATTTTTTATCGCTTAATAACGTAGTAATCACATAGGTTTAGTAATATAAATTATTCTAGAAGGGGAGGTCAGAGTAAAATGAATACCGTAGCAGAAAATAATAATATACAAATTTCAAATGAAAAAGGAAGTGTACTTTTGTTTTGTGTAATAATTTTGTCAGTTATTACAATCACGTTTAGCATTCTACTAGCGACAAGCACAAGTCGTGTTATGTCTACAAAAATGAATGCAGATATTACTGAGTATCAAAACTTAGTTGAGTCTATTGGAAATGCATACATTGCAGAGATTAGTCTATCAATTGATATCGCTGAAAAAGCTGTAGCATACTACATGAGTGCTGAGTATTACAAAAAAGACACACCTGCACAGTTTTCTACAGAACTATATGCTGAAGAAAATAGTTATAATGAAATTCTAAGATACGCTGTATCGCAAAGTATCCAAGATGATATTAAAGCGCATTATCAGTCGCTATCGAACCCAGATAAATCAGTATTGTTAGGAAGTATGGAAGTAAAGATGGATCAGTTGTATACAGATATCGTATATGACTTACTCGGAGAGTCTCCATCATTGTCAAATCCTGATGCATACAACAAGGCTTTAATGTTACAACGCCTTGAAACTACTCGTGCAAGTCAAAATCAATTGGGAATTGATTTATATGGAGTAGATGCTTCGCAGGAAATGTTAACAAGTAGTGTAGTAATTGACTTGCCATCTACTTATGAAATACCAGTATCATTTTCAAACTACATAGATGCATCGTCATCAGTAGAATCATTTAAAGGAATTGCGCGTTTTGAACATAAAATTGACATTGGGGTATCAACAATACCTAATGGAGTACTGTCAGTTTCACCAGAAAATAGTGCAATGATTGACTACAAAATTGCCGATAGTGCGCGTATTGTTTCAATCAAGAAGTGGCAAGTAATACCACTACGTTAAATTGGTTTAACCAGCTAATGCTGTTTAAATATATGATGTGAATTCATCAAAAAGGGACCCTAAAAGAATTTAAAGAGAGAGAGAGAAAGAGAAATGATTAAAAGAATTCAAGCAAAAAGAAATGAATTACAAGCAAAAGGAACAGAAAAAGGTTTTACATTAATCGAATTAATTATCGTAATCGCAATTATTGGTTTATTAGCAGTAATCTTATTACCACAATTTGCAACATTCACAGACAGAACAATGGGAACAGCTGCACAAGCTGATGCTAAAAACATCTTAACAGTTGCTTCAGCACATACTGCTGCAACAAATGAAATTATTGACGACGCGGAATTAGCTTTAGAAATCGAAGTTGATGCTGGTTCAGGAAAAGTGATGGCAGTTGATGGTGGTGGAGCAAATGTTATTACTTACACATATACAAACAACGGAACTGGTGCAGTAGTAACAGCAACAATTGACGTAGCTAACAGCGATATTGCATATGTTGTTGATGCTGGTGGAAACGCTGAAAGAGCTAACAGAATTGCATCTGCAATCAATGATGATGATGTAGAAATAGCAGTAGCTCCTTAATCAAGAGAAGTTAATAAAGAAGTAACTAGGTGATAATCTAGTAAGATATAGACACCCAATTATATGATTGGGTGTTTGTATTTGATAAGTGTTATAAAGGAGAGAGAGATGAAAAGAAGTCAACGTGGATTTACTGCAATTGAAGTGATAATTTTTTTAGCACTTTTAACAATAGTAATGGCAATACTAATTAGTCCTAATTTTTTCAAAGATGATTTTAATGAAGAAGAACGTGTGGCTATTGAGGAACAATTGAATTATTCAATGATTGAATACTATGGTATTTTTGAGAAATTTCCGTTTTCTGAAATAATTGATCCTCTAAATCCAAACCCAACGTATATGACAGAAGCGACACCAATTGTTGTACAAGAAGATGAATTGGAATTCATTAATCAAGAACTATTTGAATATACAGGGTACGATATTGAAAAAATGATTAGTGTATCAACAATATTTGATAAGTACGATGTTACTTTAACGTATAAACATCAGCATATTGCTGAGTTTCATGTAACTGCAAAACCATAGTATAGGAGATATTGTATGCAAGACAAAGAGATAGAAGCTACTAAAAAGCAAAAGGGATTTACATTAGTAGAAGTATTAATAACAATATTTATTTTAGTAGTTATTGTAATTGGATTACAATATACACTAATACTAAATTATAAGAATGTAGATATGATTAAAGAAGAGGTTTACTTTGGAAGTGCACCTGATAGAAACTTTAATTTTATAAAAAATGTGATAACTAGAAATCAGTCTAGTGAACATACATTTTCAACCGAGTTTGTTAGTGTTATCGGTGATGATGGACTACGTATTTATATAGGTGATGAAAGTGGTGTGAAGCTTTATGGATATGTAATGCTTGCAAATCCAACCGGAACACAGCAAGGATTATATTATCATGTATCTACTTCAAAATCTAAGACATATCTTAGCGATGCCGATGTTGAATCTGGACATTCAATGAAGCTTTGTGATGATATAGATGACATTCGTTTTACGTTAGATACATCCAATGGATTATTAACAATTGTACAAAATTTTTCTAATGAGCCGTCAGGACATTTAGACGATGCCCCGGCACCAGAATTATTAGAAAGAGAAAACGCATTAAAGCTTTATGTATATTAAGCAGGAAGATAGGGTAGGAGAGAAGTATGAATATTAATTTATTTTTTAGAAAAGATAGTATTATTGCAGGAATTTCAAAAGGAAAAAAATTCAAGCAAATGATGGTGTTCGAACACGAAAACATAATCGATAGTACTGGTGCTATTCAAAAGCCAGTAGAAGTAGCTGATTTTTTAATAGCACAATTACAAGATAAAAAAATAACACCAAAGTCAGTGGGGTTATCATTAGATAGAGCAGCAGTAATTTCATTTAACTTAACAGTTACATGTGACTCTAAAAAGCTTTTGGACCAAATGGTACGTTTAGCAATGGATGAAAGATATCCTGGAACATTAGAGGCCAATAAGTTTACATTTAAAATTATAGGACAAAGTGGAAACAAATACGATGTTGTTGTAATGGTTGTTCCAACAGCAGTAATTGAAACATATATCCAATTTATTAAAAACTTAAAATTAAAAGTAGATTATATTGAAACTGTACCAAGTGTTTTTTCAAAGGTAATGAAATCAATTAGTGGAAATTCACAGAGTGCTTTGCAAAACTTAGGTATTCAAACTCTAGCAATTTCTCTGTTTGAGAACACACTACAAGTGTTAGTATTAAATAATTATGAAGTAACATTCTCTAACACAATGGTTTTACCTTCATATGCAGGTGAAAAAAGCGAAGAAGAAAGAAATAAAAGAATTATCACGTCTTTAAAGCAAATTATTGCAACACTTGATGAAAATAATACTTGTGAAGTATACATTGAGTATGATGAAAATACATCAAAAGAAGCACAAAAGTCACTAGAGGCTGATATTCATAAAGAAATACCAAGTACAATTTTTAACATTAATGAAAATTATCAAAAATTTATTGTTGAAGCATTTGATATGGTAGTTCATAGAGAAACAAAAATATATGCTGAAATTGATTTTAAGAACAGTATTCAAATTGATACTTACAATAGTTATGTTGATTCTAATAAATTCTTACGTATTGCAACAATTATATTTGCCTTAGTATCAGTAGGAGTTACTGGTACATATGGTTATTTAACAATTGATGAAATGTTGAAAAAATCAACAATTAGTGAAAATACAGATTATATTAAACAAAATGAAAGTGTAAACTTAATCGTTGATGAAAAGATAAAAAGCGAAGAACAATATGAAAAAGTATTTATGATAGATCAGTATTTAACAGATGGTAGGTTAAATTATGAAGAAGTTCAAGCAAATATCTATGGAAACTTACAAAAGCACGATAGTACCGTATTTAATATTTCTATTTCAGAAACTTTAGAAGTTCAAGTAGATGGGCAAGCAGAGTCATTTGAAAATGTTGCAAATTTGATGGATGAGTTTGAAGTAGAAGGAAGTCATTTTAATCAAGTTTTATTATCTAATATATCTGTAGACGCAGGGATATATGGTTCAAAGAGTGTGTATTTTTCATTAACGATGAATTATGATTTAGCTTCAGAAGTTAGTGATAAGATAGGAACAGTGGAGGAATAAGAAGGTGAGTAATATAATAAATAAATATTTAAATATATCAAATAATAATTTAGAGTTTATTCTAGAAGCTGATCTAATAAAATATTATGCATTAGAAGTTGATGATAGTGTAGATAGTATTACAATTAGTGGTGCAACGGGAGTTGATGAGGATTCTTTATCTGGTTCATTAGGGAAGCAAGTCCTAAAGAATGGAGTAAACACATTAGTTGTAGAATATAAAAATGATGGAAAAGTTGAACATATTTTTAATATTTCAGTTGTAAAAAAACTACAAAAGAAAAAAGATGCTATCAAATCAGTAAAAATTCAAGGTGAACATGTTGAATATAATAAGCATAAAAAAGCTTATGTTAAAGAGATAGTAAGTAATATTAAGGATGTTGTTATTGAAGTTCAAACAGCAAATAGTAAAGATCGTATTAGTGGAGACATAGGTGCAATTTCAATTCAAGAAGGTATCAATCCATTAATGGTAAAAGTGGAATATGCAAGTTCACAAAATACAGAAATAATAGATATTATTATTGAAAAGCACATAGAAGAGGAATTAGAAGTTTCTAGCATGGATGGTGCTACATCAGATTTTAGTAAGAACTTAAGTTCATTTGCAAGTGGTTCTATTGATGAAGAAGAAGAGGATTTCAATTTTGATTTTGGTGCGATTGACGCTAGTATGCTATTTAATAATAATGCAACAAGCGATGAGGCAAATGAAGTTGTTATCGATACACTAGAGGAAATGTTAGTTGTCGAAGAAACACCAGTTGTTGAAGAAACGCCAGTTATTGAAGAAACACCAGTTGTTGAAGAAGTACCAGTTGTTGAAGAAGTACCAGTTGTTGAAGAAACAAAAATAGAGCTTCCAAAAGCTAGATTTCAAACAATTATTCCAATTGGAATCAATGCATTAGATTTAGTTAGTAATAAAGATATCGAAAAAGATATTGAAAAACAAGATGAAAATTACAATCACTTAGAATTGATACCAGAATTCAATTCGGATGTGTATGAATATACAATTAATACGAGTGATAAAATTAAAGGGGTATATTTCATTTTTCAAGGAGATGAAAATATTAATCAATTTAAAAAAGGTGAATTTAAAAATGTATCAGTTGGACATAACAAATTCAATTTTACCGTTAAAAATGCGACAGAATCAAAAGAATACACATGTACTGTAATCTGTAAAGAACCAGAGCGTATTGTTTCAATCACACCAGAAGAAGTTGAAATAATGACACCACCTGAAATGAATGAAGCTGCGGTTGAAATATTAACAGAGCCAGATTTAGAACCAGTAGTAGATACACCAAAAAACCCTAGATTAGTAAATGTAATTATTCCAGGAACACGCTTAATACCTCCGTTCAATAGTGATGTATTTGATTATAAAATAATTGTTCAAGATAAGAGACTTGCAAAAAAAGCAGTTATTCAAACATTACCAATTGAACCAGGAGTACACGTAGAGTTTCCTAAATCGAAATTGAATATAGTAAATTTAAAAGAACCAATTAAGGTTACTTCATCAGATGGTGATAATCAAGTTGTCTATACTTTCGAATTAGAACCAGAAGAGAAAAAGGGTAAAGTAGAAAAACTAAAGAAAGAAGTAGATATGTCTAAATACTTCTCACCTAGTGTTATTAAATTAGCTGGAAATATTAAAACCAAAGCTGCTGGCTCGAAGGACCTAAGCAATGTAAACATGAAGTCGTTAATGATTTTCCTAGGTCTTGTTATATTTTCAGTGGCTGGATACTACTTTGCAGTGATTCCTGCAATGCAGAGCAATGACTCAACTACATCAGATTATAATTTATCAAATATACAAAGAGAAGAAATGGAAGAAAAGGTTGCATTAAAAGATAAATACCTTCAAGATATCGAAGCATTTCAAGCATATAATGAATCATTAAGAGAGAAATATCCTGAAGGGAAAACACAACAGGAAGCACTAAAAAATACACATGCAATTGCAAATCAGGCAAATATTGATCTTGAGTCTGTAACGATTGGTACAGCAAGCAATACTGATTTATTCTATTTCGAAGCAAAAATTAAAGAAAAAAATCTACAGGCATTATTAGATACTACAAAACTTGTAGAAGGATATGTTGAGACAGCAAAAAATGTATCAACTCAGCAAAAGGAAACAGTAACAAGTGTACCAGAAGAGTTACAAGAAAGTACAACATCGTCTGAAAGCAAAACTTCAACTACAGAAACAGCAGTGCCATCATACTTTACAGTTTTAACAGAAACTATAACGCTTGAAGGAACACAAGCTCAAATTATGAATATGTACAAGTCTCAATATGCAGGACAACGTAGTGTATACATTGACAATATGTCATGGAACCGTAAAGGAGAATCGGATACTGCAACAGATCAGTATACATTTAGCTTTACTATCGAATACTATCATTTTATAGGAGAATAAATATGACACAAAGATGGGCAATATCAAACTTATTATTAAAACAAAATAAAATATCGTTTGATCAGGTCAAAGAAGTGCAACGTAATTCACTAGAAAAATCTTTAACAGAACAAGAGTCAATTATTGATTTAGGTTTTGTTACAGAAGATGACTTAGTAGAATTATTTGCCACAATATATGGTTATGAAATTGTAAATATTGAACAAGAACACTTCAATATGGATTGTATTGCTTCTATTTCACAAGATGCTTGTTTGAAATTAGTATCTATACCAGTAAAGTATAGCGAAGATAAAAAAACTATTATAATTGTGATTAATGACCCTACAAATATTACTGCACTAGAAGCTATTAAATTGCATTTTACAGGTTATAGTATTGATTTTAAGCTTGCGCCTAGAACAAAAATTATAAATGTAATTCATTTAATCTATTCTAAGCAAAGTAGTGAGGTGGCTACTAAAGAACTACAAGAAAATACGGATACTAGAAATGTTGGAAATACAGGGTTTCATGCTTTAGAAACAGAACGTGATGAACCAATAATCAAATTAACAAACTCAATCTTAACAGAATCGATTATCGCTAAAGCGAGTGATATTCACATTGAACCATTTGAAAAATACATGGCAGTACGTATTCGTGTTGATGGAAGGTTGCGTGATGCTCTAAGATTACCAATTCAAAATTTTCAAGGAATTTGTACTCGTTTTAAGTTAATTAGCCAAATGGATATCTCTGAAAAACGTATACCTCAAGAGGGTAGTATTAAAATGAGATACAACTCTAAGAATATTGATATTCGTGTATCAACACTCCCAAATACATATGGGGAAAAGATTGTAATGCGTATCTTATCTAAAGATAATTTAAATATTCCAAAAGAAAAACTTGGATTTACAAAAGACAATTTAGATGCAATTAAAAATATGTTAGATAATCCACATGGAATTATTCTAGTTACTGGACCAACCGGTTCAGGTAAAAGTACAACATTATATTCATTTTTAAGTGATGTAAAATCAACTGAAAAAGCAATTGTAACAGTAGAAGATCCTGTTGAGTATACAATAGATGGAATCAATCAAACACCAGTAAATGTAAAACAAGGGATGACATTCCCCGTTGCCTTACGTAGTATTTTACGTCAAGATCCAGATATTATTATGATTGGAGAGATACGTGATGAAGAAACTGCAGCAATTGCAATTCGTGCAAGTATCACTGGTCACTTAGTTATGTCTACGTTACACACTAATGATTCAATCTCAACAATATCAAGATTAACAGATATGAATATTGAACCTTATCTTTTAGCAGACTCACTACGTGGTGTAATTGCTCAAAGACTACTTAGAAGAGTATGTCCGCATTGTAAGGAAGAGTACTTATCAAGTATTAGTGAAATGCGTATGCTAAAATTAGGCGCACCAGTTCCACTAGTACAAGCTGTAGGATGCAGTCATTGTAATCATACTGGATATTTAGGACGAGTTGGTGTTTATGAGGTATTATCAGTTGATAGACAATTGCGTGTGTTAATTGAAAAAGGTGCCTCGCATGAAGAATTATTGAATCATGCAACGAATAATGGGAATATGAAATCATTATCATCCGTTGCTATTGAAAAAGTGCTTGCACACGATACAACGGTTGAAGAATTACAGGAGGTTATGTATGACATACGATAGGGAATTTACAGGTGATAGTTATAAATATTATATAATGTTAAAGGGAATGTTAAATAGTATTAAGAGTGCTAATGCAAGTGACTTACACTTAACAGCTGGAAGTCATCCAGCTGTTCGTATTCGCTCTGAAATTATGGTGTTATCAGCTTTTCCAGTAATGACTGAAAATACAACAAAAAATATAGCTTATATGCTATTAACAAAATTTACAAATCATTCTAAGGATAGTATTGAAGATATAAGCGAAATTGATTTGGCTTTCAGTATTCCAGAAATTGGTCGTTTTCGTGTAAATATCTTTAAACAAAGTGGAACATATGCACTAGCAATACGTTCATTACCACTAGAGATAAGAACTTTTGAAGAACTTAATTTACCAAATGTAATTAAGCAATTTGCATATAAAGCAAACGGTCTTGTGCTAGTTACTGGACCAACTGGATCTGGAAAGAGTACAACGTTAGCAGCATTAATCAACTTAATTAATAGTACTAGAAATTGTCACATTATTACCATTGAAGATCCAGTAGAGTATGTTCATGACAATGAACTTTCTATTGTTTCACAAAGAGAAGTAGGTGTTGATACAAAAAGTTTTAATGCAGCTCTTCGAAGTGCTTTACGTCAAGATCCAGATGTTATTTTAGTTGGGGAAATGCGTGACCCTGAAACAATCTCGATTGCACTTTCAGCAGCCGAAACAGGACACTTAGTGCTTTCAACATTACATACAGTAGGTGCTGCAAAGACAATCGATAGAATTGTTGATTCATTTAGTCCAGAAAAGCAACATCAAATTCGTTACCAGTTATCAACAGTGTTACAAGGTGTTGTCTCACAAGTGATGATTCCTAAAAAGGATGTGGCTGGTTGTACGGTTGCAACGGAAATAATGATGGTTAATAATGCAATAGCGAACTTAATTAGAGAAAATAAACCACATCAAATATTAAATGTAATGCAAACAAATACAGAAGCTGGAATGATTACACTAGATCAAAATCTTGAACGTTTAGTTAGAAGTAATGAAATAAGTCTAGAAGATGCACTTACAAAATGTCAAAACGAACAAATGTTTAAGAAAAGCATTGATGGATTGGGAGGTTTTTAGTAAATGTTAACTTTCAATTATCAATCTGTTAATAGAGACGGAGAAATTACTAAAGCAAAAGGTATAGCTTTAAATAAAGAAGCACTAATTGAAGAATTAGGTGCTAAAGGAGAAATCGTATTAAAGTGTTCTCGTTCATATGATATTCATCAAATTCTTGGAATAACTGGTGTAAAGTTAAATGATATTATTATCTTTACAAGACAGTTAGCGGTAATGATGCAAGCTGGTATTAATTTACAGTCAAGTTTGGATCTGATATCTCAAAGTACAGAGAATGAAAAATTACGTTATGAGTTAGGAAATATTTTAGATGATCTAAAACAAGGACGTCCTCTTTCAGAAGGAATGTTACGTACTGGAGTATTTGATAATTTTCTAGTTGGATTAATTAAGATTGCTGAAGTAAGTGGTTCTATAGATGAAGTAATGGAACGTGCTGCTGAATATTATGAAAAAGAAGGGGTGCTTCGTAAAAAAATTATAGGTGCCTTAATGTATCCAATAATTTTACTAGTATTATCAGTTGTTGTTGTTACCTTCTTAATATTGACTGTTGTTCCAATGTTTTCATCAATGTTTAAAGATATGGGGATGGCAGAGTTGCCAGCTGCATCACAAATTGTTATGGGTATAAGTGAATTCTTACAAAGTTATGGATTTATTCTTTTAGGATTAATTATAGCTGGTATTATAGCACTAATACGATTCTTTAAAATAGAAGTAAACAAGAAAAAACTAGATAAGTGGTTATTAGATTTACCAAAACTTGGATTACTAATTAAAAAAATAAATGGTGCCCGTTTTGCCCGTAGTATGGACTTACTATTAAAAAGTGGAGTTACCATTATGGAGTCATTTGAATTAATTGACTGGATTGTAAGTAACTTAGAAATCAGAGAAAGATTAAATAAATCACGTGAAGTTGTAGTAGCCGGGCAAACATATGCAAAAGCACTTCAACAAGCCGATTCATTTCCAGATATTCTTGTGAACATGGTACGTGTTGGGGAAGAAACTGGGTCATTAGAGACGGTATTAGATAAAACTTCAACGTTCTTTGAGCAAGAGGCAGAATCTGCAATTGATACTTTCATTCGTATTTTGGAACCAATTATATTAGCATTTATCGGAATATTAATATTGTTTATCATTTTAGCAGTATTTTTACCAATGTTTGAATTATATAACAGTTTATAGGAGTAGAAAAATGTTACAAATTATATTATTTATCTATGGAATTGTCATAGGATCATATTTAAATGTAGTAGTTTATAAATACATAAGTAATGAAAAATCATCACGTGCAAGATCGAAATGTCCAAATTGTAATCACAAATTAAGCTATTTAGATCTAATTCCAGTATTTGGTTATCTAGTTTTAGGTGGAAAGTGTAGGTATTGTAAAGAGAAAATTTCTCTTCAATACCCACTTGTTGAATTAGCAGGTGGATTCGTGTTTTTACTTGTTGGAAGTCATATTAATATGATTTCGATAGATTTATTTATTACATTAGCATTCTTTGCATTATTGCTTACTATCTTTATTATTGACCTAAAAATAATGATTATTCCAGATAAGTATGTAATCATGACAGCATTACTTGCAATAATACATCAATTACTAATAAATCCAATTACACTTGATACATTTCTAAATATGCTTATTGGAGCACTGAGTATTAGTGGTGCTTTAATGATTATTTATTTAATTGGTTTATTTGGGTTTAATAAGGAAGTTTTAGGATTAGGTGATGTAAAATTATATATATCAATTGGTTTGTTTTTAGGATTTCCAAGTGTTGGATTAAGTTTTTTAATTACAGTGCTTATTGGAGGTATTGTTGCAATATTTATTTTAATTGCTTGCCGTCATAAAAAAGAACCAAAAGAGATGCCACTAGGACCATTTATTTGTCTTGCAACATTAATTGTATATTTGTATGGTCCCCAAATCATAGATATGTATATAGGTTTATTTATATAGAGGAGGAAGCTTGGTATGAAATTAAAAAACAACCAAAAAGGGATGACGTTACTAGAAACCTTAGTAGCTGTGCTTGTTTTATCGATATTTTCAATTGTAACTTTCACAACCTTTAATTATTCTTTAAGTGCCAATGATACAGCTGATAAAATAGCCCATGTAGAAAAAATTAAAAATGAAGTATTAGAACAATTTCAAGCAAATCCTGCAAGAAGTGATTTACTTCCAATAATGCCACAAGGGTCTACAAAACTGAATGAGGATGCATATAGTGTTCTATATAATGGTGGATATAAAGATACAAATAACGAAAATGAAGCCATAATTAAAATGGACTTTCTGCGCTCTTATGATAGTGAAAATCGTGATGGATTCTTAATCGATTCAAAAGAAACGATTATGGAAGTCTTGGTGTATACTAAAGAAAATGTTGGTGGACTGCCAACTTGGACTCTATTTGCTTCAACAATCACTGATGGTACATCAAAGATTAGTGCTTTTCAATTTACTGATGATAGTGGTGGAGCAGGACTAACGACTAAAACGATAGAGATTATAGGTCAAGGGGCACAATTAACATTTGAATCACAACAAGGAAGTACGATACTTTTATCAAATGTATCACATGATACTACGGTAGAAACAATACTATCATCAATCACAATAACACCAGAAGATGGGGCAATTTTATCATCTAGAAAGATTGAAATCTATAACCCGGACATTGGTGAATGGGAAGAGATGATAAGTCCTGAATTTCCAAGAGTTGATTATGTGCAACTTCGTATCCGTTATGATGTAGATCAATTGTTAGGATTAGAACTGTTAATCCCAAGTTATTTAAGTGCTAGTAATTTAGAAACAATTAGTAGTATTGACACGGTTCCATTTCTTGCTAATGCATTAGAGTATTCAGAGCTTTCAATTGAGAGTTTTTTATCAATATATGAAAAAGCAAATTACTCTAGTATTTTTAAAGGTAATGTAGATGGAGTTAATATCGACTATAAAGATATTATTTGGACAAATACATCTGATACGCGAGATGTCATCACTTACAGTGATTTAGAGAGCGGGGTATCATTATTATCCCCTGATGGTTCTATTAACGTAGAAAGATTTAAAGGAAATACATATATCGCATCTGTAAATAGTGATGTACTTGATAGAAATACATTAGCAGTAAAGGTAACAGGTTTAGATGTTAGTTTGGTTGCTGGTGAAAGTGATATAATCACATTTGTTGATTATTTTGCTCCTTCACAGAAAATCACAAATACAGAACTTGCAAAGCTAATTTATAAAGATGGTAAAAATATAACATCAATGTATGTAGTAGAAGATAATGTACTTATGAATGCAGCAACCTATACAGATAATTTTGTAAATGAAGCAGATAATATTACATCATCTTTTGAAAACAGTGGCTATATTATAAAAGATGACACCTCGATACAGTTCGATTACTCTAAAAATGCAGTATCATTAAATGTTGTTACAAGTAAAAATGGTGTAAATACATCAGATGAATTTTCAATTGTAATTGCTGAGGGTCAAAAACTTACTTCAACAATTATTAATGCAGCAATTGTAAATCAGCTAGGTGTATCAGCTGATGTTATGACGCTGTATAGCGATTATACATTCAATGGAGCATATATTAATGAAAAGAATTATTTTAATAGTGAAATATCAAAAGATTTAGATGAAAAAACGCTTATATTGAAATATGAGAAGCCTGATAAAGCTATGGACGTTCAATTTGTTATTGATGCAAGAGAACTACCAGACAACTTCACTTCAGCATCACAAAGTGAAGTGTATTTAGAAGATGTGCATGGTAAAATTCAAGCAAGAATTAGTGGCAATGTACAACAAATACAATCAAATCCAACAGCAAAAACTGAATCGTATATTTATGAAACATATGATATTAAGTACTCAGTTGAAGGAAGCGTTTTAGATGAAATAGCTAGTACATCAGAGCTAAAAGAAACGCTTGCTAACGTATACAATCGTGGCAATTATGATGGTGTAAATATCTCAGTCAGTATCAAATATAATTATGTTGATATTTATGATGCATATATTAATGGTGGTCATAAGTTTAATATTGGAAATGCTTCGTTGAATAGTTCAACTATGTCAACGTCGTTTAGTACTCGTACAAGTGCGCTTTTCTATACAAATAGTCAACAAAATTCATTTGGATTAAAAGATATAACTGGGTTAGAAACAATCTATAATACAAACATTACCTCTATGAAAGAAACGGTATCAGTTCCAAACAAAAATGGAGAAACAAAAAATGTTACTGAAGCAACAGTTATTTTAGATGTGTCTAATATTGTTACTGAAAATGACGTAACAAATGTTGGAGCTTTACACAGTTTAGAAACTGGGCGCCAAGATTTACAAGTTGGAATTGTAGAAAGAGGCGATAGTGGTGTATTTGACTTTGTATATTATGAAGAGGGAAATCCAAATAATCTGATGATTGATGATAGTGATAGAACCAAACTTGAATTAGGAGGAATTACCCACTTAGATAAATTAACAATTATCGTGTACCGTGCAGAAGATACAACCCATGCTAGTTCATTAAATAACTATTATGGAGTTTGGACGCCTGGTATAAAAGCAACAACAAAATCAAGAGTAGCAGATAATTCAAGTAGTATTATTGAAGCTAATGATTTATTTAAAACAAAAAATGTATATTCAGGTATTCAAGAAGCACCTGGAAGTATCCAAATTGGTTCTGTGGAAGTAGTAATGGCAACAGGAATGTCTGGTTCATATGGTAATGATATAGAAGGACAAATTAATCCGTTAACACCAAATGGAGATAATTCAGCTGGTATACTTATCCCAGGAACTAGTGGGAGCAATTTAATATATGGCCGCAATGAATTACCAGCTATGGATGTACCATTCACTGATCCAAGTGGAACATCATCAATTTATACAAATATCGCTAATTTATTCGGTGATACAGGTGATTTATTAACATCATGGACCAAAGCAGAGGCAGTATCTGGTGGCGGAAATATAACATATCCATCCCTAGTTGGAGGGATAGAGTTTAATAAATAATGTAAATACACAAGAATTTAAGTGTATATTGAGAGACAAATAACTTTTATTTAGTTATTTTGTCTCTTTTTTATTTAAGTGTATTTTATATCATAGAT
>CAYJEM010000034.1:0-9872 GCA_964369175.1 uncultured Erysipelotrichales bacterium
TAAAAAAAATATCTATCTAGCTTTTCCAATGGCATTTTGGTTTTAGAAACAAAAACAGCACTCTAAACCCCACCTTATTCATTACACTATCTCATGCTTAATCAAACTATCTAAATCCATTATAAGATTATTATTAAACCTTATATTACCCTTGCATTGAATCATCATTTAACTGCTTTAGCTCATTAAGAAACCTATAAAAGGACATGGTATTATCGATTATTCCACATAAAAAAGCAAAGTCCAACGACCTTGCTTTCTATTCTATTTAGCAAACTGTGCAGTTAATGCATTTGCCAGTTGATCTGGACAAGATGTTGATTTTGCACCACAACGAACACCTGAAAATTTCTCAATAACTTCGCTTACTTCCATACCTTCTACTAATTTTGAAATTCCTAGTAAGTTTCCTGGACATCCACCAATAAACTGTACTGACTTTATTTTGCTACCTTCTAATTCATATGATATTTTGCGGGCGCATACCCCATTTGTACTATACTCCATACACTTTCTCCTTTACCGATGTAATAATATTATACATCTCATATCACAATAGTCAAATAGTATGAATTATTCACCAATATACGTTATACGACTTTCATCAAAGCGATCAACGAATTTATTGGCATCTTTCTCTTTTGGGTATCCTAGAGCAAGAACACTATATGGCATTAGGTTTTCACCTAATTTATATAAATTACGAATATAATCCATACGTTCATCTACTGGGGCAGTTCCAAACCAAACCGATCCCAGACCTAAATCTGCTGCTTCAATTTGAATGTTTTGAGTCACAGCACCTAAGTCTTGTTGCCAATTTTCTGGAAAAATCATACGTTCTGTATTTCCTAAAACAACGATACCAACATTTGCTCCCTTTAAGCAACTTGCATACGGATTAAAAGCAGCTAGAGATTCTAAGTTTTTTGCTCCGCGTACTACAATAAATTCCCATGGTTGTTGGTTAGCTGCAGATGGTGCTTGCATCGCAGCGCGCAAGATTTGTGTTACTTTTAAATCTTCAACCTCTTTTTCTTCAAATTGTCTAACACTTCTTCTTGTAAAAATTGCATTCATTTTAATTCTCCTTTTTTTGACAATACTCAATCTTGGCATTACCAGGTCCTTTGATAAAGAAGTAATACATTCCGTTTTCAAATAAATAATCAATATAGCCAATGTTTGTTGTCACTAAGCCAAGTTTTTCAAAGTGTTCATAGTCAGCTTTAATATCTAATGACACATATGCAATATGATCAATCTTTGTTTCTTGAATCATCGTTTTTTCTAATAGTTCATAAATAACGTTACCATCACTAACAAAAACAAACTCCATGTCACCTTTAAATTGATTCACAACTTGATACCCTAATACTTCTGTATAAAAAGCAATTGCATCCTGTAAATTAGGAACTGATATACTAATGTGGTCTAACTTTCTATTTGTAACAATCATAATTTCCCTCCAATATTTTTCTAGTTATAGTATAACATAATAAATACTAGAATCTTTCAATAATATCTTCTTTTGCAAGTCTTGATTTTGGCAAATTAGCATTAAAATCGCTTTCCTTGCGTGTTCCTACTGCAACAACTATTGAAGTTGTATATCCTTTTTGACGTAATCCAAACTCTTCATCTAATGCTTTTAGATCCACACCTTCCATTGCGATGGCATCTAATCCCAAAGCTGCTACCCCAAGTAAAAAATTCCCTAAGTTAAGGTATACTTGTTTATCTGCCCAATGTTGAAAATCCTTATAGTCATATTTATGCATATTAGCAAAAATACTTCTACCACCATGATTTTGTTCCTTAAATTCAGGTTGTGGAAACCTACCATCTTTATCTTCTTTTGCAAGAACTTTTTGTAAATAATCTTCTGTTAAATCTACTTTTGATGCAAACACAACAACTACACTAGCATCTAAAATCTTTGCTTCATTAAACGCGTAAAATCCACTAGCACTTTTAGCTATACGTTTTTTCCCTTCTTGGCTACTAGCTACAATGAAGTGCCAAGGCTGAATGTTTGTTGAGGAAGGTGATAATTGTAATAAATCTTCAATTTGTTCTAACTGCGTATTACTTAACTTCTTTGTTGCATCAAATTCCTTCGTACTATATCTTTTCTCTAAAATATTAATGACTTCCATGATCATTCCTCCTATGTATTTATAATTAGTATCATCAACTGATATTCACATTATACATTTACCTTATAATAAAACAATTATGGATATATTTATCCCTATGGACAAATTTGTCCATAGAAAAAGAAGCAATTGCTTCTTATAATTCTAAAGTCATACGTATATGTGGTATGCCGTCTTCTAAAAATTCATCTGATACAACAATAAATCCAAAATTTTCATATAATTTTTTTGCATATGTTTGTGCTTCAATTGTAATTTTTACTGCATTAAACTTTTCTTTTGCTTGAGCTATTGCCTCTTTAACAATTTTACTACCAAGACCAATATTTCTTTTAACTGCTATAATTCGGCCAATTGAAGCATCTTCAAATGTTGCCCCTTGTGGCAATACACGCGCATATGCTAGAATACCAGTTTCGTCATGTAAATAAATATGATAAGCAACTTTATCATGTTCATCAATTTCTTGGTAATAACATTGTTGTTCTACAATAAATACTTCAACACGTAGTTTATATATTTGATATAGTTCCTCTTTTGTTAATTCTTCATAACTTTTTATAATTAATTCCATAAAAGCTCCTTACAATAAGACTATTTTATATACGATATTAATTGATCTACTGATTTTCTTTTTGGTGCTTCTGGTGATTGGTCTCCATAACCCATGCAGATTAATGAAGCAATTTTTAAATTATCATCAAGTTGTAATAAATCAATGATTTTATCTTCATCAAAATAACCAGTAATTACTGTGGCAATTCCTTTATCATGAGCACTAAGACATAGTGTTTGACTAGCTACTCCAGCATCAAACATTTCAAATCTATCTCCTTTTGGTGTTGAAAAAGAACCATCACGTTCATATCCAGCACGTTTGGTCACATAAGCTACAACCATAACACCACTACATCCACATATTGTATCTTTATTCATTTCAAATCCCAATATCATATCTTCACTTATTTTTTTTATTAATTCCCTGTTCTCTAAATAAATATAACGCGGAGTTTGCGTATGCTTCCATGAAGGTGAATATGACGTTTCCTCGATAATTTGTTCAATGATCTTGTGGTCTATTACTTTGTCTATAAATTTACGTATACTTCTTCTTCCTTTGATTGCTGTAACTAATTCCATATTGTTCCTCCTCATTAAGTACACCCATTATATCATAGTATCGTTATTATGCTTGTATTATCTTATAATTTAAAAAAGTCATTAGAATCACATGGAGCATTTTTTCTTTTGGTATCTGTATACTCTCTAATAACTCTTGTTACTGTGATTTTATAGCTTTCGAAAAGTTCAGTTCTTCCCTCAAGTTGCCCCATTCGATGCTCTGTAGTAGTACGCCATTTCATCATTGCTTCTTCATTCTCCCAAACATTCATAGATAACACTTTATCATCATTTGTAAGGCTTTGAAATCTCTCTGCAAAAATAAAACCTTCGAAATCATTTAGCATAGGTTTTAACATATTGGCTAATTCTAAATATCTTTTCTTACCTTCTTTTGTAGGTATCACTTCAAATAATACGATATATTTATCCATTTATATTCTCTCCTCTGTTGTTTTTTCCATATTTAATAAATATTCCTTCATGTCTAAGCCACCAGCATAACCAACTAATTTCCCAGATGTACCTATAACTCGGTGACAAGGAATGATAATATGAATCGGATTTTTATTATTGGCATTGCCAATTGCACGGGATGCTTTTTCATTTCCTATGGCACAAGCAATTTGCTTGTATGTTCTTGTTTGTCCATACGGTATATCACATAATGCTTTCCAAGTATTCAGTTGGAATTTTGTACCTTTTGGATTACATGGAATATCAAAATATTTTCGTTTCCCTACGAAATACTCTTCTAGTTGTATATATACTTTTTCTGTTAATTCTGTTTTATTACCTAAATCATGAATATCTTTGATGTCAACTTTTTGAAGAAAAGTGATATAACCATCTTCATATTCTATCTTAAAATATCCCATCTTCGTATTATAAATAGTATAACCTTTCATATTTTATTTCCTTTGCGATATGCTATTGGAGACATTTTCGCCCTTTCTTTAAAAAATTTATAAAATGCTGATAAACTTCCAAAACCTACTAAATAAGCTATATCAATAATCTCCTTGTTTGTATTTATAATAAGTCTAGTTGCTTCCATGTATCGTAGCTCATTTACATAACGACTTGGTGTTATCCCATATTCTTCTTTAAATATTTCAACAACACGTTTTCTTGATAACCCGATTTTATTAATCTCATCACTCAACATATCAACATCACTAAATAAATCATCTATTAAATCTTTTAACTTTAATGCAATTTCTTGCATTGGTTTATACTCTAAAAGGTCACTTCGACACCTTTTACAAGGACGATACCCTGCTTTCTTTGCAGCCAATGATGTTTCAAAAAATTCAATATTTTCTATTTTAGGAGTCTTTGACTTGCATGATGGCCGACAATATATCCCTGTTGATTTTACTGCATATAAAAATAACGTATCATAATTTTCATCATTACTTGCGACTGCTTGATACATTTGCTCATAGCTCAAGTTTGAAATTTTATTATCCATATCCATATCTACTTTCTTTTCATTGATTTAATTTGTAGTTTTGTTTCTTTATCGACCTTTAAAGATTCAATAATTTTTTGTAGCGCTTTATTATATGTTTGTTTGTCTAGGTTGTTATCTTGTAAATAATGCATTGTTTTATCAGGAAAGTTTACAAAACATACTTGTAAACACCATGCAACAGCCATCTTTACATAATAATCATCATGCGATATTTCATCACATATAGATAATATATCATCAATATAATTTTCTTCAACAAAATGAAACAAAAGCATTACAATAACAAAGCGAATTTCATATGCTTCTTTAGAATGAAGGTAATGTTGCATAAAGTTCCATACTCGCTCTTTATGATGTTTAACTATTTTTAGTTCATTACAAAAACTATCACACAATGACCAATTTGTTATTTTTGGAACAAATAATACAACTTGATCAAGTATCAAATCTATATTGTAACACATATTCCCTATTACTAATGCTTTTACCATCGTTTCTTCAAAATATATATCGTCTGCATTGTCTAAATACTCTATAGGGTTATCTTTTATTATTTCCTTGGCAATTTTTCTTAATTGTGGAATTCGTACTCCTAGTAAATTATTACATCCAGGTATAAGTGATACCGCAAACTTTTGAAACTTTTCATCTGATAAAGTAAATAATTTATTTCTAATCTCTATTTCTTTATAATACATGCAATCACCTCTTATTTATTATAATATAAATACAACCTATTTTCTTCTAAAAAATACCTATGTAATTTTATTATAATAAAATTACATATAAAAAATTGATTCCTGAACAATCCAGAAATCAATCAACTTTACTTTCCATATACTTGATAATATATTAAGGTTGTACAATTTGAGATGTACAATGAGGACATCGCGTTGCCTCTTTATTCACTGCTGATTTACAGTAAGGACAAAGAGTTGGTTTAACCTCTTCTTTTTTATGTAGTTTATTTATAATTTTGACCATTATAAAAACCACAATCGAAATAATTAAAAAACTAATAATTGCACCTATAAAACTTCCAATATTTAACGTTACATCCCCACGTAGTGGAATTATCCATGATTCAAAACCATTGCTTGTAAAAAGTGTTATTACAGGCATAATTATATCATTAACAAGTGATGTTACAATTGCTGTAAATGCACCACCAATAATCACCCCTACTGCTAAGTCCATAACATTTCCGCGTGAAATGAATTTTTTGAATTCTTGTACTAATTTTTTCATAATAATCTCTCTTTCATCTAATTCGATTATTTGATTTTACTACATCACAGTAAAACTATCAAGGGATACAGACGATATATGAGTTGTCAAATTCATATAACATTTGATATAGTGGGTATATATAATAGTAAATGAGGTGAAATAATGGATGATCTACGAGTCTTTAATTGTAATATGGAACTAACGCTTGATATTATTGGTGGTAAATGGAAACCACTCATTATTTATCATATTGGTAATAATAAAGTATTGCGTTATGGTGAACTTAATCGACTTATCCCTGATATTAGTAAGCGTGTTTTATCACGAGAACTAAAGGAACTAGAAGGTAATGGGATTATTTTTAGAGAAGAGTTTAGAGAGAAGATACTACGCGTTGAATATTCACTAACTGAAATCGGGAAAGATGTGTTACCACTTTTAAATGCTCTTACACTTTGGGGTAATAAATATAATGCTTTACATAAGTATGCAAAAGTAATTTGTGATTAACTATACGGACAAATTTGTCCATAGGGATAAATATATCCATAATTGTTAAAGCTAAAATGAATGATTATAATAAATCTATCGAAAGATATATAGTCTATTAAATTTTGGAGGTAATCAATATGGATTTTTTTAATACAATAAATACAGATTATAAAATAGAAAAGGAGGAAATTTAATTATGCACTATACTGGCCAAGTTTATCGTCACCCTATCGAAGCTTCAACACCTTTATTGGAAGTTACTGCTGGATGTTCTCATAACAAATGTTCTTTTTGTACTATGTACCGCAAAACACCTTTTAAAGTTTCACCACTTCAACATGTTGAAGAAGATTTAAAAGAACTTGCAGAATATAACAGTAGTATAGAGCGTATTTTCCTAGTAAATGGCGAACCATTTATTCTAGCAACAAATAAGTTAATTGAGATAGGTAAACTAATTCATAAATATTTACCAAATATTAAAACAATAACATGTTATACATCAATTAAAAGTCTAAAGAATAAAACCTTAGAAGATTTAAAAGAACTGCGTGCATTAGGTTATAATGAACTTCATATTGGCCTAGAATCAGGTTACCAACCTGCAGTAGAACAAATGAATAAAGGTTTTACAATTGATGAAGCATACACTAATATTGAAAAACTTATTAACGCTGGATTTGATTGGGATGCAATTGTAATGACTGGTGTTGCCGGTAAAGGTAATGGTACAAAACACATTAAAGAAACTGCAAAATTATTAAATACTTTTCCGCCATACCTAGTTTCTTTAATGACAACATCAGTATCAACTGATACACCATTAGAAAAGATGGTTGATAAAGGAGAATTTATTGAATGTAGTGAACTTGAAAAAATTGAAGAAGAAAAGCTTCTAATAAAACTACTAGATTTTGATGCTTACTTCTTTGGTGGCCACAACTACAATCTTATTCCATTTAATGCTCCCTTATCTAAAAAAACAGAAATACTAGAATATATTGATAAGCAATTAAAAGAACTAGATCCAAATCTTTTACAATCATCTTATCGTCGTGCAAATATATAAAGAACTATTTTAAATAAAATACTTTAAGAGTATAATACTACTATGTTTAAGAAAGTGGGTAAAAATATGAATCAAGGAATGCAACTATATTATGATTATACAGTTTCACCAATCGGGGAATTATTTTATAAAACAGTATTTGATCAATTAAATGATATAAAAAACAAAACAATATTAGACTTTGGTAGTGGATTTGCATTTACTTCAGATTTCCTAGCAAAAAACAATACTGTTACAGCGATTGAAAAAGAACAATCAATGATTGCAGTATCAAGACATACAAATCAATATGCACAAATTAATGGTGATTTAAAAAATGTAAAGGAAATGGCTGACAATAGTTTTGATGTAGTCATATGCCATCTAGTACTAGAGTTTGTTGATAATCCTCAAGAAATTTTATTGGAATTACTACGCGTTTTGAAACCAGGTGGTACCTTATCTGTAATTCGTCATAATAAAAACGGACGAATCATTCAAGCAGTTGTACAAGATTATGACCTTGATGATGCAAATAAGTTATTAGCGGGGGGCTATTCCTATTCTTCTGCCTTTGGTGATATAAAGTATTATGAAAATCAACATCTTCAAGATTGGTCAAATAATACTCTAGAGCTAGCACAAGTTTATGGTGTACGTACCCTTGCAAGTTTACATAGTCCATCTATAAAAGCAAAAGATGATTGGGTTAGTGATATGCAAAGTATCGAAAAACAACTCAATACTAAAGAAGAATTTATTTCTATTTCTTACTTTAATCATATGTTGTTTAAAAAGAAATAGGCATTATAAAAACAATTACATTAAATGCCATAAAAAAAGAGAGTAAATTTTATTACTCTCCTTTTTAGTATTTACTTTTCAATTACTGTATTTGTACTCTTGTAGAATACATTTCCAATAATAATTACAACTAGAAATATACTACAAATCAATACGAATTGATTACTGTTATAGAATATTCCAATTATAAGTTGTATTACAAATAGAGCTAGTGTTCCCAATATATTTACAGTTTGTTCTACTATTCCTGTTTTACGTTTTTTATAACTCAGTATTAGTATAAAAATCATATAAATAAATATAATGATATACATTGCTACTCCATATATGGCGCTAACTTCTCCACCAAATCCAGCATTTCCTTGTTCAAGGTTTGTTCCGTCACTTTGAGTTGAGCTGTCTCCTTGCGCCTCCTGAGAATTGTTTGTATTTTCGTTTACATCTGTTTGGGCTGTTATATCTTCAATGATAAACTCATCATTTTCATCCAGAACTTCACTATCTTGAATATCTTGACCAGTTTGATTATCTTGACTATCTGTTACATCAATAACTGGTACACTATCGTCGTTTACACGAATAATTCTTTGTAACGTTGTTACATTCCCATCACTATCAGTTACCGAATATGATACTGTGTGTGTGCCTACAGATAGTGTTGTCGTATCGATTGTTGGATATACAATACTTGTTGTGATATCACTGTCTTCGTTGTCTGTCGCTGTAATACCAGCTTGTAAATCAACTACTGTTCCTTCTGGGATGCTAATTTCACCAAGTCCACTAATTGTTGGCAGATAATTTGTTACTAGAATATTTCTTATTACTGTTGTCTTGTTACCTTGTGCGTCACTTACTGTATATGTAATTATTGATGTCATTTCTGTTCCAGCAGTTGGTACTTGAATTGCCCCCGTTACTGTTATATCATCAACACTTAGTGTTGTATGATCATCAGTTATAGTAATTCCATCTAACAAACTAAATGTACTTACATCTGGTAACAACACTTGTACATCATTTGCACCACTAATAATTGGGGCTGTGTTTACTTGTACTTCGATTTCTCTTGTTAATGTTGTTGTATTTCCATCACTATCCGTTGCAGTATATTCTACATAATGTGTTCCCGCAGTTAATGTTGATGTAACTGTTGGTTGATATGTAAATGTTATACTTGTATCTTCTATGTCTGTTACTGTTACTCCTACTCCTAGGTCAACTGTTGTTCCTGCTGGAATAGTAATTTTATCTAATCCACTAAATACTGGTGCATAATTTGTTACTAGAATATTTCTTATTACTGTTGTCTCGTTACCTTGTGCATCACTTACTGTATATGTAATTTGTGAGCTATGTTCTGTTCCCACAGTTGGTACTTGAATTGTTCCTGTTACTGTTATATCATCAACACTTAATGATGTATGGTCATCAGATACGCTTACCCCTGCTTTAAAATCAAACGAAGATACGTTTGGTAACATTACTTGTACATCATTTGCACCACTAATAATTGGGGCTGTGTTTACTTGTACTTCGA
>CAYJEM010000034.1:9972-21142 GCA_964369175.1 uncultured Erysipelotrichales bacterium
GGTCAACTGTTGTTCCTGCTGGAATAGTAATTTTATCTAATCCACTAAATACTGGAAATTCATCTGATTCTACAATAATTGCCACAGTGACCGAGATATCCCCTACACTTAATGTCAACGGGTAAAGTCCACCACTTCTAGTTACTGTCTTGATTGCATTAAAGTGACTTTCATTAACTGTGATAATTGCTGGTACAACTGTTGTATCCGTTATAGTAAACCCAGCAGCTTTTGTTAGTTGGATTAACTGTTCATTTGTTAATAGATTTACTTGATCATACTCAATAGTAGTACTAATGGCTGCCAATGCATTATTTTCATCGCTGTTTTTTAATGCCGCATTATCGTAGATAATTACTGGAGTAGTAGCACTACTCGTAGTACCATACATATCTTCTAAATCAAGAGATAATGATGTAGTCATAGCTGCTACATTATTTACTGCACTACTTTCAAGTGTAACTTTACCATTTGTTGGAGCAATAGATTTAATATCTAATTTTGTAGCATCACCGCTTGTCCACTGATATCCGTTTGTAGTACTCTTAATTAAATCATAATGAGCAGGAGTAATGCTATTTGTAGATAAATCTAGAGTATTACCCTTGCTTAATACTATTTCATACGTTGATGATTCAAGCATCTCAACAACATTTAAATTTGTTTTTATATAATCAGCTTCTGCGTATTCAATGCTTCCAGCAAATAAACTTCTAGAAATTAATTTTGTTGGATCTACATTTTCAATTACTCCATTAACATCCACATCACTATCAATTAAATCATTTATCCCAGTATTACCTGGAATAAATTTATGGTTTTCCTTAGCCTCAAATACAACTTTGTAATTACCATATGATAAATTCCAATCTTCACCAAAAGTGTAATGACCATCAACATTTGTAAGGATGTGATCTTGTCCTTCTGGGTGTACTACAGGTTGATATATTCCATTTTCATCTTTTAAGTATAATTCTACTTTTTGATTTTCTATACCAATATCAGCAATCTCATCATAAACACCATTTGCATTTATATCTTCAAATGCGATACCTGATATCTCTGCAATTACTAGTTCTGTTGCTACTCTTGTTGCTTTGATTGAACCAGCAGCAATTGAACTTGAAACATAATAGTATGGGTTATATATATTTTGTTTACCAATACGCGCTTCTGTTTCTGCTGTCCCAGATTCTTCATTTACTTTTAATGGAACCTTAATTGTTGCTTCTTCTCCTGCCTCTAATACTCCACCAGATGTTTGGCTTACTTCAATACGAACCATATTAACATCACTAAGTGATAAATCAGCACCTATTGTTCCATAAATATTTTCATCTATGTAATTACTCTCTGTTGCTTGACTCGTATAAGTAATGCTGTATTTTTCATCAGGTAATACAATTTCATTTGTTAGTTGCATGTTCCATAGAAATGCTTCATCCTGGAATGATGATCCAAAATTATCATCAGCTTTAGGTATTGGTACATACATAATAAAGTTATCAGCTGCTACAGATGATTGATTTGCAAGATTAATTGTATAGTCTGCATTTGTTCCGGGTGTGAAGTTTACTACTGTATTTGGATTTGTTGGGTTATATGGTTCTACTGGATCATCTTGCCCTTGCACTGAAAGAAAAGTTTCTACTACTACATTCGTATTTTTTTGGATTTCCAGTGATTTGTTACTACTATTCCATATTGATGGAATTTGATCATTTTTATCAGCTTCATTTGGGTTACTTTCGTCGTATGTATTATTTAAATCTACACCATTTTCCATAAAAAATGTACTATACCCTGTACCACCACCAGTAACTCCATCGCCACCAACACCAATTATGTCATCTACTTCATATGACATTGTTTTTGTTATTGAGATATCTGTACTCATTGACATTGAAATATCAAATGATGTCGTTTCTATTGGATAGTTTGTTGCATTAGCAAGTAAAAAATCTTGTAACTGAAATACATATACTTTTTCATCTACACCATCTACTGTTGCATATTCATACGTTTCGATTAGATTTACATTTATTGGCTCACCTGTTGCTGCATTGCTAAATTTAATGCTATTAATATCGATTGTATATCCATATGATTCACGAATATAGACATGTGGATCTTGCAATGCCATAAGTGTTCCATAAGGATAATCAAATATTTTTACATTTGTAATTTCTAAATCAAATGATTCACCAGCAGTTATAAATGATACATCACTTCCAGCATTTTTAAATGCTGCACTCATACTTGCGATTGTTGTTCTTGTTGATGTATAAACAGCATTACTGCGAGTACTGGTACCTTCTGTTTCACCTGTAGTAGTAATTGTTACATCAACATATGTTTCTGCATTTTTATCAATAACTTGTCCATATGCTAAACGATAGTGTGTATTTCCACCAGAATTTGATGAAATATATCCACTTTTAAACACACCAACATCTGCACTAGCCGATTTAATGTATTCATTAGATGCCAGTCCAATTGTATTGGCATCAATAATAATTCTATTAGACGCATATTTCACATCTGCTTTATCTACATTGATGGTTCTTCCCAGCGTTGTTTCAACTACGATATTATCAACATCTGTTAGACTTTGAGCGGGGATACGCACCATTTTTGCATTAAAGTTAGAACTAATATCTAAAGTAACTGTTTTTGGTTCACTATCAATCGTTGATGTGTTTTTATCATCAATTCTACCGATATATGTATAATCTGATTCACTTTCAATATATGTAGTATATCCTTTGAACGTTAACACTTCTGGTGCATCAGCAAGTGCTTTAACCGTTACTTTATCGATTGCGATAACTGTATCACTACTATTATATGCTCTAGCTTCTATGTCTGTAAACACGGTTCCGTCATATGTAGTAAAAGTTGATTTTGATACACCTGTAACAAAATACTCTCCAGGTTCAATTCCTTCTGGCACAATATAATTAACACTGATGTATGACGTTGATTGTTGCGTATTTTTTAATACTACAGTCCCTGTTGAATCGTCATATGTAATTGTAAGATTACTAGGTATTCCAGTCTTGTTATCGATTTGTTCTTTTGTATATGTTGAACCGTATACTACTGATTCAAATTCCATTCCCACTGGGTAGTACACTGTAAATTCTGTTGTCGTAGGTATAAATGTTCCATTTGATGAAGTTACATCAAATGTCGGAGAAAATCTTCTTGTACTTCCTTTTCCTACAAAGTCTCCTTCACTAATGTATACTTCACTAGAAAATGGTGTTTGCCATGCAAATTCACGAAATGATTTTGATACATCTGTTTTATCAGCTCCATGAGAAGTTACTACATTTCCCACAGCTTTGATACTAGTACTATCTGCTTTTGAATTATCACCACATGTTACTGTTGACGATATTGCATTAGCAATATCATGTTCACCATAATATCTTGTTGAATCTACTGCTACAGTAAGTGTATAAGTAACGTAGTCAGTTGTTGGACTTATTGTATATACTACATTCCCGAATGTTGCTGGACGATATGATCTGCTTTCTTTTGCTGGCACGACTGCACTTTGTGTTGCAGAGTTTAACACCCCAGATGGTAAGTAACTTACAATGCTTGTATCCACATTTGATGGTTTTGAATATGTTGTTGGCACTTCAATAGAACGATACTCTAATCCTTCAGCAAGATTAATTGTTAATGTTTTATTTTCTGTATTATTTTCTGGAAATTCTGCATAAACAGTAATTGTTTTTGTAATGTCATTTTCCCAAACAGTTGGATTTGTATCTTCAACAGTGATTGTTGTTTTTAGTTCTCTTGGTTCACTTGATACTGCTTTTGGCTCATCAATTACTTCTTCTACAATTGGCACGTCCTCATTTATTTTTGTAAATGAAAATGTCTCTGTTGTTTGCAGTTCAACAGATGTTGTAACTCCTTCATCATCAGTTTGTAACTGTGTATAACTAATAATAAATTCCACTTCTTGGTTAACACTACTTGAATATGTAGCATTACTACCTTCAACGACACTATTATCTGGCAGTGTTATTGTGTCAATTGTTATATCTTCTTCTGGTACTACATCAATTGTTACAGTTTCAACGTTTGTTTCTTGATTTAGTGTTGATTCAAATGTTGTATCAATAGTTTCTACTGTTTCGTTAGTTGCAAACACACTCTCCCCTACAACACTACTAAAAACCATTAAAATTGTTACTATAATAATTAAGATATTTTTGCTTGTTTTATTCATTACTTTTCTCCATTTACGCTATTTTGTAAAAATCACTAAGTATTTTATTTTACTCGATAATATATAGACGCTTCTTAGTATGAAAAAGTTCGTTTTTTATCATTTGTTTTATACAATTATTATCTAGATTAATTATGGGGATTTCAACTAACGAATGTTTATGATTACAGCAAGTCTATATTTCAGTAATATTCAACCATTTTACTAACATATTTATCTTAATATTTTCAGTAAATATCCTCACATATATCATTTTTTCATTAATATACTCGCTCTTTCCCAGTTATGGTATTTTTCAGCCAAAAAGAGTACAATTATTAATAAATTGTACTCTTTCATATTTCATACATTCACTGATTAATTGAATACCTAATTACTCAATATCAATTAACTGATCTATGTTATAATATTTTCTATCATTTTCATTAATATCTCTTTGAACTTTACAAGGACTACCAACTGCTATTACATTAGGTGGAATATCTTTGGTTACAATACTTCCAGCTCCAATAATAGAATTTTTACCAATTGTAACTCCAGGCATTATAATTGATAATGCCCCAATCCAAACATTATCATGAATCATTATCGGTAAATTATATTGCCCAGATTTTTTTCTAATCTCAATATTAATTGGATGAGTACCCGTTGATATTACTACATGGGGTCCAATCATTACATTATTCCCTATATGTATGTCAGTGTCATCAACCAAAGTCACTCCAAAATTAAAGTAAACATTATTTCCAAGATGTACATTTTTACCACCCCAATTTGCATGAAATGGTGTTTCAATATAACAATCAGTGCCTATTTCTTTAAACATTTTTTCTAACAATATATGTTTTTCATTTTGCATACTAGGTTTAAGGTTATTGTATTCAAATAACATATCTAAACACATTAGTTGTTCTTTTGCTAATTGTTCATCATTTGCATAATATAGTTTTCCACTCTTCATTCTAGATAGTATTTGTTCTCTATTCATTATTTTCTCCCCTTACAATTCACTGTTTTCTTTAATACCAAGAAAAATCTTATAAAATAAGTTAATTTAACCTACCTTATGACCTCCAATATATATCAACAGTGACATGATTTCTTTAGCATCTTCCTTTGCATGCATTGCTTTATGCGAATCACTACTTACAACTCTTTTGGGTGTATGTAAATTAATAATCTTAAACCGTTGTCCACCTATGTAAAATCCCGTTATAATCAAACTAGTATAGTTTTTCCCTCCTAGTGATACACCAATATCATATAGATTGCTTCCAGGCATAACATAAGGCACATGGGGATTATCCATATTCAAAAGCAATACTTTAGAATTTCTCATGTCAACACCTATTACAAATCCATATCCTTGTATCGTTTTAAATAATTCGAATTTTGGATTATCTGCTACTATTTTTTTATACTGTGCAAGTAAGTACCAAGTCTTAATTTTCCTCATACCAAAAAGTGTTATCATGAAAAGAACATAAGCAACCGCTCCAAGAGCAATCATGTCATAAATAATACCAATTGTCACTAATGCAATCTCTACACCATAAAGTACCGGCACAGTTAATATAAAATACATCGGATCTCTTTTTTGAATAAAAATATTAGTAGTGCTAGCTAATTTTATCATATGATGCAATATTCCTCCTCTTTTAATGGTAAGCTCTTATTTTCTATATTCTGTTAATTCCACTGCAATTTTAGCTGCTGCTTTAGCATGTATTTTAGCAGTGTCAAAGACTGGTAGTACAATATCTTCTTGTGATATCAACAAACCAATTTCAGTGCACCCAAGAATAATTCCTTTTGCTCCTTGTTTTTGAAGCTTTTTGATAATAGTAATATATTTTTCTTTAGCACTAGTGTTTATCTTACCTAAACATAAATCATTATAAACAATATCATTAACTACTTCAATATCTTTAGTACTAGGAACAATTACTTCTAACCCATTATCAATTAATTTTTGTATATAGAAATCCTCTGTCATCGTATATTTTGTACCCAACAGTGCGACTTTATCAATATTTTGTTCCTTAATTGCCTTAGCCGTAACATCGGCAATATGAATAATTGGTATCTTTATTTGATTTTGTATTTGAGGTGCTACTTTATGCATTGTATTAGCGCATATAATAATAAAATCAGCTCCTGCTTTTTCAAGCTTAATAGCAATATCACTTAATACTACTGCACTTTTATCCCATTCACCTTTTTCTTGATATTCTTCAATTTTAGCAAAATCAACACTATAAAGTAACATCTTTGCAGAATGCAGTCCACCTAAATATTCTTTAATTTCTTCATTTATAATTTGATAGTATGTTGCTGTGCTTTCCCAACTCATACCACCTATTAATCCAATTGTTTTCATATTACCTCCATTATCGCTCTATATTGTGTTAATTCTCTTTATTAATTATTTAGTAGCTGAAATCATCATGTTTTTTTTCTAATGAATACAACTGTTATAATTGCCCCAACTAATACAATTGGTGCTACTCTTATAAACAACCATTCAATAGAATGAATAGTTACTCCTAGTACTGCATTTTCCATGCTACTATAATCCCACCCAAGATAGGAACTATTTAATAATACAAACACGCCAAAGATAATTACAATCAGTATACATAAGGATATAAGTAGCCATTGAACTATCTTTTTTCTCCTAATACTCTTCTTTGATAACTGTAAATTAATAACTTCTAACTTTTCACAAATAACTTTTAGATCATCTTCTCTTTTCGTAGTAATATTTTCTCCAAGCAAGGTACCTACTGGAACTTCAAAGATCTCTGATATCGAAATCAACATCTCTGAATCTGGAACGGATAAGCCAGTTTCCCTTAGTTAAAGATATGAACCCTATTTATCAGTCTACTTTTCCAATAAATCGGTAGTATATCTCTATTTCCTGTATTCTTTCATTGTCCTCATTCGTTGTTGCTTCGTGAATAAGGATTTTTTCTATCATTGCATTTAATAACGGTGCTGTCAGTTCCTTTGGTACGGAATACTCCTTGATTAACTCAATCCACTTTTCAGCACCTATCATATCCTGTTCCATTTTACTTAATTCTTCTCTTAGGTTGGTTATCTGCTGTTCCAGTTCTATCTGCTCCTTTTGATATTTCCCCGACAGCATGATGAAGTTTCGTTCCGTTATCTTCTCACAGGCTCTATCTTCATACATTTTCGCAAACAAGCGGTCAATCTCATTTTGTCGGTTCTCGGCTTTCTTCAAAGCACTTGCCTTTTTCTTCTTTGCCCGTATTCGCTCTGCATTGCCAGCCTTTTGTATCTTATTCACCACCTTTTCTTCGTCCTGCTGTACTGCCTTAGTCCAATATTGCAATCGTTCCAATACTGCTTGATACAACACATCATAACGGATATAGTGCATAGAACAAGTACCTTTTCCAAACTGTCCGTAGTAACTGCAAGCATAATAACTGTAAGGCGTTTTATTTGCCTTATTTGTCGCAAACCGCATAGACCAGCCACAATCCGCACACTTGACAAGCCCTGCAAATATCGGCGTTGCTTTTTCCTTTGTCTGTCTACGCCTTGATTTTATCTGTTCCTGCACACGATAGAATACTTCTTTGTCAATAATCGGCTCATGCGTGTTTTCTACTCGAAACCATTCACTTTCGGGTTTTCGTACTTTCTTCTTGCTTTTGAAAGAAATAGTTGACTGTCGATTATGAACGCTGTTGCCGATATAGACTTCACTTTTTAAAATTGCCTTAACATGAGCAATCGTCCATTCATAACGCTTGCTGTCGGGCTTTCCCTCAAAGATATGTGCAAAAGTACCATACCTTGTAAAATTCAGCCAAGACGCTGTCGGAACTTTTTCTTCTCGCAGTACCTTTGTGATTTTGGCACTACCGTAACCTTGATAGGCTAGGGAGAAGATTTTTTCAACAATCCATTTTGTTTCCTCATCAACCAGCAGTTTTCCTTTGATGTCGGGGTGTTTCTTATATCCTAACGGAGCATAAGCCCCATAATACGCACCCTCTGCAAATTTTGTCTTAAATGCAGATTTCACTTTACGGCTTGTATCTCTTGCCACCCATTCATTGATGATATTCTTAAATGGTGCAATCTCACTTTCGCCTTTTTCGCTGTCTACACCGTCGTCAATCGCTATGTAACGGACATTATGGCTGGGAAAATACAATTCTGTATATTGTCCTGTCATAATATAATTTCTGCCAAGTCGGGAAAGGTCTTTCGTTACAACACAGTTGATTTTTCCTGCCTCTATATCTTCAATCATTCTCTGGAAACTCGGTCTTTCAAAATTTGTTCCCGACCAGCCGTCATCAATATACTCATCAATCACATTCAAATGATGTTCTTTTGCATATAGACGCAACATACTTCTTTGTGTGGTAATGCTGGAACTTTCGCCCTGTAATTCATCATCTCGGCTTAACCTAAGATAAAGTGCAGTATTGTAAATCTGTTGTTTCATTGTCAGTTATCCTCCTTTATAACTAACCCGTGTTTACAATACCTGCTTGCAAGTAAAGTATAACACGGGTACTTTTTGTCATTCAATCTATTTCTTACAACTGCACCGATTTTATGCGATTGTCTGCTTTGCTTTTTCCAGCATAACATCCGTCAGAAGTTCTTCCATTGTCTTTCCCTTTTCGGAAAAATGCTCTTTTACAACAATCTTTGTTTTTCCTCTGTTGCCAATGCCACGCTTATTATCTGTCTTTTCCTGCCTTGTTTTTACAATATCAGCAATAACACATACCCCCTTTCTGTAAAAATCTTTTCTAAGCAATTCAACGGCTTTTGTCATAGCCCACAGGAGTTCCACCTCTGCATAGTTCTTATGTAGCCGTACCCATTGCGTGCGACGCTCTGAACGCTCAAGCTGTGGCTGTACGGGAGTATCATTATCAGACAGGACAGGTCATGGCGGTAGGAAAGGACAAGTTTCTTACAGGAACACAGATAAGGCTCGCTCACTTTAGCAGGGAAAAGGTCATGGCGTATCTGTTTCAACGGCTCGCTGTCTGTCAAACGTATTAAATTGCTTTATTCAGTTGTCAAAGAACATGAAAGAAGAAAATCGTCTTTCCTAATATACCGCGTTGGAAAAGAGCAGAAGCGTAACCAATCTTCAAAACTTTTCTCTTTTCCTGCACCATATAGGGAAAGAAAGTGTCATTCTGCTAAGTTGGTGATGAAAAAATCTGATTTTCTTTTCACACCCTAACTACCCATGCAACACTATTACTACCAACTATGGAATGAAAGATTTTCTTTGCTCCATATAGGGAACGGAAACTACGGATTGTTAAGTTGAAATTGAAAATCGTTTCTTCTTTCACATCATATAGGGACAGCAACCACCGATTTAATGACCTGTTTTCAAAAAAAGTCAGATTTCCTTTCCTTGCACCATATCTGTACGCAAGTAACCGTTTTGTTGCAGATTTTTTGAAGAAATTAAAAAATACCGTCATTCCCTTGTGGAACAGCGGTATCTTTCTCAATCATATCTGCTATGTCTGTTGTCATTTGTTTGATTTTTAATTCCTGCTTTTCTGTTAGTCTTGTATGTCTGTCGATTTCTTCCAGATAATTTGCCCCTGTTTTCTTTTCAATCTCTTTTATCATCAATAAAGAGGGCATTACCTGTCTTTCTAACCAGCGTTTTGTTTTATCCATATTGACTGCGACAGGTGTCATAACAAATGGAAGTGAAGTCATTACATTATCTAAAAATATATCCCATAAAATATAATCGGGAAAATCTATCTGTGTGAGAATAAGGTTCGCTATGGTCTGTTCGGGATTTCTTGAAAAAACAAATTGTTCTATCGTTTGTCCTGCTTTTTCATTTTTCAAACGAATTTCAAAGCGGTTCTTAATGTCTGTTTTTATGCCTTTGCTTTTTTGTTCCTTTTCTTTTTCATATAGGCAAAAGTAGATAGAACTATTCTTTGAACCGATATAAAAAGTTTTTGCAGTATCTCCATTTGTACCCGATAATTTTCCGCTGTCTACTGCTTCATGGGTTCTTGAACGTTTCCATACCTTGTTGGCATAATAGCGTTCTCTTAGAATTTCTATATCCAGCAATCCACCCATATCATTGACTGCCAAATCTATGCGTTTAAAAACACCTTGATAATCTATACAACAGCTTAAAAAGCAATACCAGTCTATCCCTCTTGCCTGTAAAACATATTCCAAGTTCCGACACCCCATACCTCTTAATTCCAATAAAACACCCATAGAACTATCTTTAGAAGCATTTACACTAATATCCCCATAGACATACTGTTCTTCATAACCATACATTCCATAATCTTCATGGATAAAATATTCGCTCTTCATTGCCAGTATATTTTTTATAATTTCCAATGCGTCTGTGGTAGGAAAACGAACACGCAGATAGTCAATCGTTAAAGTGAAAGGCTGAGTACAATTACAATAATCAAGATAATGCAAAAGTATATGTTTCATTTCTTTACTGGCTTTTGTTTTTCCGTTTTCAATTTCATTTAAGTTCTGCCTGCTGATTTGTAGTTCCTGTGCCAGTCGTGATTGCGAGTAATCACAGGCATTTCTCTTTTGCTTTAATGTTTCAATAAATTTTATATCATTCATGCTTTATTCCTCCAATCAAAAAAAGGCATATACTCATAGGAGCATACACCTTGTATCTTATATTTATTTTCTATTGATATGCTGTTTTAGACCTGTCGGGTAGAAAAAATAGGGTGTGAAGTGAAATAAGTTCTTATAACCTTATAAATCGTTGCATATCAGCAGTTTTGTATTTGTTTTTGCTCTTGTCTTTTGTAATAGTACCCCCCTGTTAGATAACGGGGGCTTTGAACGGCTCGCAAGCTCGCCGAACCGCCGAAGCGA
>CAYJEM010000035.1:0-20787 GCA_964369175.1 uncultured Erysipelotrichales bacterium
CTCATGGACGTACAAATGGTATCTTATTACCACACGTAATCCGTTATAACGGAACTATCCCAACAAAATTAAACATCTGGCCAAAAATCGAGCATTATCAAGCAGATGTTAAATACATGGAATTAGCTCAATTAATTGGATTAAATCCAAAAACTCCTGAAGAAGGTGTTGCAATGTTCGCTGATGCTTGTGAAAAATTAGTTCAAGCAGTAGGTGTAAGCAGCAACATTAAATCTCAAGGGATTGATGAAGCTACTTGGGAAGAAGCAATTCACAGAATGGCTATGAATGCATATGAAGATCAATGTACTCCAGCTAACCCAAGAATGCCAATGATTAGTGATATGGAACAAATCTTACGTAACATTTATGCTTACGAAAACAAATTCGCTAAATAATTATTAAATATTAAAGTATCTCATGAAAATGGGGTACTTTTTTTCATAACAATTAATTATATATAGCGATACAAGTATTAATATGTTGAAAGTAATCTTTATAATTGCATTGAAAGTTTTGTAATGTTTATACTAAAACGATATTTATTGAAAGATGAATATATTTATGTTATTAATAATAACTTTCAATTAATACCGAAATAATAATTATCTACTAAAATAGGATGATTTTTATTTATATATGTGTATAATGAAGTTGTAAATAATAAAAGAGGGATAAAGATGAAGAAGAATTCATTTATCAAAAGTCTAGGCTATGCCTTTCAAGGGATTAAAACATGCTTTATTAAGGAACGGAATATGAAGATTCATTACCTAGCGATGATTGTAGTTACCATTGCCGGTTTTGTTTATAAAATAAATAGAACAGAATGGATGTTTTGTATTCTATGTTTTAGTCTTGTAAGTGTAAGTGAAATGATTAATTCAGCAATTGAAATTAATACGGATTTAACAACAAAAAATATCGATGAACGTGCTAAAAATACAAAAGATATCGCAGCAGGTGCAGTGCTACTTGCAAGTGTTTTTAGTATAATAATCGCAATAATGATATTTTCCCCAAAAATTATAGGGAATTAACATAAAGTTCATATTCAATTCATATTAATCGACTAGGATATAAGTGTCGATAGAGGTGTTAGAATTCCCTCTCCCAAAAGGTTCGATACCATGTCGATAAAGATAATAATAAATACGACTGTTTGCCTCCTCTCCCAATTAAGCAAATAGTCGTATTTAGTTTATCTTTTTTTAAAACTTCTTTTTGTATATTCATAGTGGTTATGATAAAATAGCCGTGGAGGTGATTTCATTGTTTTTAATTGGTCAGTCAGTAGATATTCATCAGCTTGTAGAGGGTAGAAAACTAATTATTGGTGGTGTCGAAATACCATATCATAAAGGTTTACTTGGACACAGTGATGCCGATGTATTATTACATGCAATAATTGAAAGTATTATAGGTGCTCTAGGACTTGGTGATATTGGAAAACACTTTAGCGATAAAGATGATGCTTTTAAAGGTATTTCATCGTTAGTATTACTAGAGAAGACTTATGAAATGATGAAGAATGAAGGGTACCAAATTCAAAATATTGATTCAATTATAATGGTTGAACAACCTCATATGGCACCTCATATCGCACAAATGAAAAAAAATGTAAGTTCAATTTTATGTTGTGATATAAATCGAGTGAATATAAAAGCAACACGTGGTGAAAAACTAGGGTGGATTGGTGAAGGTCTAGGAATTCAAGCACAGTGTGTAACATTATTAAAGAAAGAAGGATAAATGAATGGAAAAAGTAAGAGTACGTTATGCCCCAAGTCCAACTGGGCAATTACATATAGGTGGAGCTAGAACAGCATTGTTCAACTATTTATTTGCACGTCATCATGGTGGAGATTTTATTTTTCGTTTAGAAGATACAGATATCGAAAGAAATATTGAAGGCGGAGAAGCTAGCCAATTAGAAAACTTAGAGTGGTTAGGAATTATTCCTGATGAATCACCAGTAAACCCAAACCCTAAATATGCACCATATCGTCAAATGGAAAGATTGGATATCTATCGTGAGATAACAAATCAATTATTAGAAAAAGGATATGCATATAAATGTTATTGTACGTCAGAAGAATTAGAGGCAGAACACACTCGCCAAAGTGAAGCTGGTATTGCACCTATGTATAATCGTAAATGTAGTGAGCTCTCAAAAGAAGAGGTATGTAAAAATGATGCAGAAGGAAAACCTTACACTATTCGTGTACGTGTTCCTGAAGGAAAGACATATCAATTTGAAGATATGATACGTGGAACTGTATCCTTTGAATCCAAAGATATAGGTGACTGGGTACTGGTAAAAGCTAATGGTATCCCAACATATAATTACGCAGTTGTAGTTGATGACTATACGATGGAAATTTCTCATGTGTTTAGAGGAGAAGAACATATTAGTAATACGCCTAAACAATTAATGATTTATGATATGCTTGGGTGGACACCACCGACATATGGTCATATGACATTAATTGTTAATGAACAAAGAAAGAAATTATCAAAACGTGATGAAACGATTATGCAGTTTGTTTCTCAATATAAAGAAGAAGGTTATTTGCCTGATGCAATGTTCAACTTTATGGCATTGCTTGGTTGGTCGCCAGAAGGTGAAGAAGAGATTTTTAGTCATGATCAATTAGTATCTATTTTTGATGAAAAACGTTTGTCAAAATCACCATCAATGTTTGATAAAAACAAATTAGTATGGGTAAATAATCGTTATATCAAAGATATGCCATTAGAAGAAGTTGTAGCATTATGTAAACCATTTTTAGATGAAGCATATGATTTAACAAATGTATCTGATACTTGGATTACATCATTAATTAGTGTCTATCATGAACAATTATCATATGGTAAAGAAATTGTTGATCTAGTACAGTTATTCTTTAGTGATGAATTGTCATTAGATGAGGAAGCAAGTGAGTTCATGAAACAAGATGGTATTGATAATACTTTAGCAGTATTTAAAAATAAAATTGAAGAACTTGATGTGCTTACAAGAGAAAATGTTCAAGGTGCTATAAAAGCAACACAAAAAGAAGCAGGAGCAAAAGGGAAAATGTTATTTATGCCATTACGTATTGCAACTACTGGTATTATGCATGGTCCAGATCTTGCAAGTTCGATTGCTTTACTTGGAAAAGATAAAATATTACAAAGACTATAATAGGGAGATTATCCCTATTTTTTTATATAAAATAGTGTATTTATACAATGTTTTTATAGTATAATATAGACAGGAGGAATGTATATGAAAGATAAAATAATAGCAGCAATAACAGCTTTATTTATTTTTGTAGGTAGTTTTACTACTTTTTTTGCATTGAATATACCTCCATTGAAACTTAAAAAAGATCTATTTGTATATGAATATGGAGTAGAAGAAGTATCTATTGATCCGGCGACATATATTACGGGTAGTGATGTTGTCGTGCAATCAGCACAATTAAATTTAGCAGATGTAAAAAATGAAATTGGTTTATATAAAGCAAGTATTACGTACTTAAATGAAGAATACCCATTCTATATTAAGATTGTTGATACGACAAAACCGGTTACTAAATTAAAACAGGTACAGGTTAATGTGACTATTAATTCTATAGTTGTAGCTAAAGATTTACTTGTTGAAATTGAAGATAATTCAGAGAGTGTTGTATACTTTGTTGATGATGAAGAATATGTAACTCAAAAGCAGTATCCAATAGCAGGGACGTATGTAGAAAATATTGTTGTTGTTGATAGTTCAAATAATTCATCAGCCCAATTGCGTGTTAAAATTGTAGTTGGAGAAAATAATATTATTCCAATTTTATATGGAATTGATGATGTTACAATATCATCAGGAGAGGAATTTGATCCATTAGAAGGAGTACGCGCAAGTGATGGAAAAGGAATAGATATTACTAGTGATATAAAGATAATCAGTAATGATATAAATATTGATGAACCTGGAATTTATGAGGTGATTTATTCAGTAACTAACCAACAAAATAATAATATTCAAAGAACAAGAAAGATAACTGTAGAATAGGGAAGATATGATAACAATAGGTATTATAGTAATAAGTATCACAATCTCGTTATTTGCGATATGTGATGCAAGAAAAATAGGTAGGGAAAAGGCAGCAATAAAATATGGTGGATTATATCTTCCTAAAATTAATGGTGAAAGGCAATGTTGGAGATTATTAATATGTAATTTTGTACATGTTGATGTTACGCATTTAATAGGAAACTGTATTGCTCTAGCATCACTAGGAACAATATTAGAGCAAATTCAAGGACCAGTTCAGTATATGTGGTTACTAGTTGTGTCAATTTCATGTACGTCGTTATTTTGTTATTTGCTACAAGATAAAAATACGATTACTGTAGGTGCTAGTGGAATGTTTTATGGTTTACTTGGTATGATATTTGTATATGGTATTGCTGATTATCGCCAATATGAAGTTTTACTATTACGTTGTATTTTGATGATTATTGTCAATATTGTTATTACAATAGTAGGTCCAAATATTTCTAAGTATGGTCATATTGGTGGTGCTATTGGAGGAATCCTCTATTCCTTAGCAGTTTTGAGGATATAGTATGAGAATACTTGTAGATGGTGATGGGTGCCCATCACGTGATAAAATTGCAGATGTAGCAAAAACAAATCACATTGAAATGTTATTTTTTTGCGACTATAGTCATGTAGTTGAGGATATGCGTTATACAACAATACTTGTTTCTGTGGGAAAAGATAGTGTAGACTATCAAATATTAAAATACGCCAAGTTCGGTGATGTTGTTATAACACAAGATTATGGTCTTGCTGGAATGTTATTGATTAAAGGTGTTTATGTCATTCACACATCAGGTAAAATGATTGATAGTGATAATATTGATGGATTACTTTTACAAAGACATGTTAGTGCTAAAAATCGAAAACAAGGATTTAAAACAAAACATAAAAAACGAAGCAAAGAACAAGATACTTTGCTTATCGATAATTTAATTAAATTATGTAATCAAGCCATCTAACATGGCTTTTTTTATGGAACAAATTTGGGATTATAAATACAATAAAAGCGGGTATAATAATAGTGTCAAAATAGTGTTGACATTGGTTATTGCTTTTATTAAACTATTACCTATATAAAGGAGTACAGTATGAAATATAAAGCAATAGCACTAGATTTAGATGGCACATTAATGAATAGTCAAAAGAAAATGATGCCTAAAACAAGAGAATTATTAAAAGAACTTTCTAAAAAAGGAATTACTATTATCCTTGCATCTGGAAGACCCACTCCAGGTATGAAAAAAGAATGGTTAGAATTAGAATTAGATAAAAATGGTGGGTACATTGTATCTTATAATGGTGCTAATGTAATGGATCCTAAGTCTGGAGAAATCATTTACAACAAAATCCTTGAACCAAAAATGGCACATGATATTTACATGCGTGCAAAAGAGTTCAATCTTGCAGTAATGACATATGATGATAAAGTAATATTAACTGAAGATGACGAAGATTACTATGTTATCCGTGAAGGAGATACAACTGCAATGGAAGTAGTACATGTTGACTCATTTGTTGATACTATTACTTTTAATATTAATAAAGTATTATTGACTGGTACGCCAGAACATGCTGCTAAAGTGCTTGATGAATTTAAAGCGCCATATGGCGATACATTAAGTATTTATCGTTCTGCACCTTACTTTATTGAAGTCATGGCAAATGGAATTGATAAAGCAATTTCTTTAGAAAAAGTTATTAATCATTTAGGTATTTTGCAAAGTGAATTAATAGCTTTTGGTGATGGGTATAATGATTTAAGTATGATTGAATTTGCTGGTATGGGTGTTGCAATGGATAATGCAGTTCAAGAAGTAAAAGATCGCGCTAAAGGGCATACAGCTAGTAATGATGATGAAGGGATTTACAATTTTTTAACAATTTTACAAGAAAAAGGTGAGATTTAATGTTACCAAATGATGAAATGATGCTTATAAGTTTTATTAATACAAAGCTAAGAGATGATGATATGTCACTAGAAACAATTATTGAAGTAAATAGTGGTAATATCGATGAAGTCCAATTAAAGCTATCGAATGCTGGATATTATTACGATGCAGAACATAATCAACTAAAAAAACAGTAAAAAATACCGATTCGTGGTCTATTTCCATAAATCGGTGTTTTAATTTATTATTTAAATATGATATACTTTAGAGTAATAAAAGGGGTGGGGATATGTTAACAATAAACGATTTTAAAGAAGCGAAGAAAAGGGTTGATGAAGTTATTGAAAATACTGGACTATTATATAGTGAAGTCTTTTCTAGTGAAAGTAAAAATAATATCTATATAAAGCCAGAAAACTTACAAAAGACAGGTGCTTTTAAATTACGTGGAGCTTATAACAAGATAAAAAAACTTGATGACAATGCTAGAGAAAAAGGGTTGATTGCTTCGTCAGCAGGAAATCATGCTCAAGGAGTCGCTTTTGCAGCAAAGAAACTAGGGGTAAAAGCAACAATTGTTATGCCAAGTCATACACCACTGATTAAGGTGGAAGCAACAAAAAATCATGGAGCTACAGTTGTATTGCATGGTGAAGTATATGATGATGCAGCTAAGCATGCATCAATTCTTCAAAAGGAACATGAGTATACGTATGTACATCCGTTTAATGATGAAGATGTTATTGAAGGACAAGGAACGATTGCTTTAGAAATATTAGAGGACTTACCAAATGTTGATGCCATAGTAGTACCAATTGGTGGTGGTGGGTTGATTGCAGGGATTGCATGTGTAGCCAAACAAATAAATCCAAATATTAAGATTATAGGTGTAGAACCAGAAGGGGCAGCTAGTGCAAAAGCTGCTGTTCACTATGGAAAAGTATGTCCATTGCAAGATGTAAATACAATTGCTGATGGAACGGCAGTTAGAGAAATCGGTGATATTACTTATCAATATATTGTCGACTACGTAGATGAAATAGTTACTGTTACAGATTATGAGTTAATGGAAGCCTTTTTACTACTTGTTGAAAAACATAAATTAGTTGCAGAACCAGCAGGGATTTTATCACTTGCGGGATTGAAGAAAATATCAATGGAAAATAAAAACATTGTATCAATCGTAAGTGGTGGTAATATTGATGTGCTTACAATATCTTCAATGATTAATAAGGGTTTAATTAGTCGTGGACGTATTTTTACATTCACAGTACAATTACCTGATAAGCCTGGGCAGTTACAGTTAGTGTCAAATGTACTTGCCAAGTTAAATGCAAATGTTATTGGTGTTGATCATAATCAATTTAAAAACTTTGCTCGTTTTTCAGAAGTTGAATTGCGTGTTACAGTTGAAACAAACGGAAACTCACATATTAATACGATTATTAAAGAGTTTGAAGGTTTGGGATATATTATAGAAAAAATTAATTAAGATAGACATAGTCTATCTTTTTTTATGGTAAATACTATGAAACAACACATTATATTAGTTGTTATTATACTACTTATTAGTAGTATTTTTTTAATGCCAAAAGCAACAAAGGATGAACACATAGAACTTCACCAAAGTGAATTTGTTATTGAGTATGGCACAAATTTTCCTACGCATCAAGAATACTATGTGAAGTCTACATCACATCCAAATGTTGAAATTAAGATAAATAATTTTCAAGAAATTAATTATCCTAATATCGGAACCTATAGTGCTCAAGCATACTATCAACAATACATTGAATATTTTACAATTTCAGTTATTGACACAACAAAACCAACAGTTAAAAATAATCAGCCACTATTATACAATCAGGGTGATATAGTTGATAATACTGTTATAATGCAACACTTACAAATTGAAGATTTGCAACCATGTACTATCGAATATGATCAAGTTATTGATTATAATGTTGAGAACCAAATTATTGATATTAAGATTACTGATGCATCTAGTAATATTCTTTTTATTCCCTTGGAAATAAAAAGAAATGCTAATGATTCAGTTGTATCATATAGTGAAGAAAATATTGTTACGGAAGCAACAATACTTCAAGATAATGAATTTATAGAAGTGAACAATAGTGATATAGTTAATTCCCTAGTTTGGTATAACGAATGGAGTAAAGAAACTTATGGTGGTAATAGTAATATACAATACGGATTTTCAATTGAAAATAAATTATATGGTGGTTTAATTCTTAAACAGAATCCCTACAACATACAGTTTGATAACTATCAGTTTATTGGTGGAAAGCAGCTGCTAAATACAAATGCTTTTACAATGACATATATAAATAAACAAGGGTTACAAGTACACCTTGGTGAACTTATTATATCAAGTTGGAATTCAATCACTATGGAAAAGATGTATGAATTTTATAGTTACATAGACGAATATACGTATCAAGAAGGTGATGATATCAATGAATAAATTAATATTTGTACTTTTTACATGTTTCATGTTTTTGTTTGTCGGTGAAGTTGAAGCCGGCGGTGGATATACTAGTCAAGGAAACTTACTAAATTATCGAATTGATAAAGTAACCATGGATAGTGAAATGATTCATATATATGGATGGGCATACCATGTCGGTGATAGCTTTAATTATCATACAAAAGGTAATAATATGGATCAACATAACTACCAATTAGTAGTCAATAACATACGTTATAGTGATGCATTAGATTATAGTGTAGACCATACATACTTGAATTCAGTAATAGGAATAAAGACACCACTATACCAAAATATAGGATTTCATTTTCAAGTACCAATTAAAGATGTTCTAGCAACAAATAATTATCAATTTATGTTGGAACTCGAAGTATTCCATCAATATGGAATAAAAGAAACAATATCTCTATCTTATTTATCAACTATTAAGCAGATAGAAACAAAAGAATATACCTTATCAGTAGCGACAGATACAAACCCAGTATTAATATATACCAATAGCAATTATTTATATGTAAGAGAACATCCTAAAAAATCATCAACAATTGCTAAAAATGCTACTGGACAGAATTTATACTTTACTAGAGGAGATTTGTACTCTTTAAACGACAGTACAATGACAGGAAAAATTGAATATGACAATGAAACAAATTCATATTGGTACCAAATACGTTACAATGAATCACACTTTGATGGACGACAGCGTGTAAAGGCAAACTCAAGTGGACGTTATGGCTGGATATGTGATGCACATATCATGTATGTTGGAACTCCAATGGTGTTTAGTCTAACACCAAAAGCATATGAAATACAATATGTAGCAGATGAAGCAACTAATGTACCATCTAGACAAGTAAAATTACCACAAGTTAATACAAATATATCGACACTAATTCCTACTCGATCTGGGTATACATTTACTCATTGGTCTGGAGACGACAGTGTGTACAATCCAGGCCAAGTGTATAGTAAAGACAAAAGTATTATTTTATATGCAACATGGAATAATGATTATCCAGTAATATCAGACCCTAAATTCAATGAAAATGAAGAAACAGTGAGTGGAGTTACTCCATTTATAAATGAAGGGAAAATCATTGTTCAAGTAGGTGATAAGTTTGATTTATTAAATTACCTTGAAGCAAGTGATAAAGAAGATGGGAATATAACCCACAAACTACAAATAGATAAGGGTATTCTCCCTTATGATAAAGATGGTTATCTATCAACGAGTGGTGAATATGAATTGAGTGTCAGTGTAACAGATAAAGGAGGTAATAAAACAACCAGAAATTTCACAATTTATATTAATGAAGCACCTAATATTATATGTAGTGATCGCTATTATCTAGAGGGGTGGAATGTTGATAAAAAAAACTTATTAGAGAAAGTAGTTGCTAGTGATAAAGAAGATGGTGATATAACAAATAAAGTTGAAATTATGAAAATTACTTATCCAAACAAAGAAGAATATACACCACTGATATTTGATACAATGGCTAGTAGTAACGATTATACTATATCGAAAATAGAATACAAAGTAACTGATGAGTACAAGCGAAGTATACTTAAAACTGCAAATTTATATGTATATAAGCGTTATGAAAACCGTATTGATAATAGTCAGTTGCGTTATATCTCAAAAGATTATATAACGACTTTAGATAGCGATTCTATATGGGCTCAAGAAAGACTGCATAATAATTTACAAGAGTCATTATCAAGCAATGAAGGAGCACAATATACATTTTTTATCAAAAGTGATGATATTAAAGATTCTAAAATTTGGATAAATAAGAATGGTTATGGTAGTAATGATGAATTCTATAAATTGTTTTTAAAAGGTGGTGACTAAAGGTAAATGAAAACAATGATTAAAGGGAGCATTATGGCTATTATTATTATACAATGTTTCTTTATTACATTAGCAGTGTTATCTAAGTCATCAAGACAAACAGAAGTTGATTTAGCATTGAATAACGCAATGTATCAATCTTTAAAAGTAACTGATGATAAACGATATCCTATCAATTCAAATGAAGATCTTATTAGTGAGTTTTCACAGAATTTTGTAATACAAATTAATAGTTATAGTGATGTAGAAATAAATATTTTTGGTATAGATTACATCAATGGATTTCTAGATGTTGAAGTAGTACTTCACTATACGTATACAAATGGTCAAAGTGACCACGTTACAAGTCGTAGAAGTATGATAATAGATAAAACACAGAAAGAATAGGTAAAGACAATGAAAGCATTTATAGAAGAATATGGAACGACATGTTTAGTTGTATTAGTTGTTATGGTATTAATTGGATTAGTTACTTTTCTAAGAGAACCTTTACAAGCGTACTACCAACAAATAATAGATAATTTCTTTAAAGAGTCTAATAATGTATCAATTGTAGTACAGTCAATCTTATAGTATGAAGTATCTAACAATACATGATAATGATTTTGGTTTGTTGGAGCCCTATATCATAGATGAAAATGTTACAGATATTAATTGGAATGGAAAAGCCCTGTGGATAGATGATATTTGTAATGGCCGTTATTGTAGTGATATTAAATTAGATAACCAATTTGTATCAGTGCTAAGTCAAAAGATATCGAACTCGGTAAATGAAAACTTTAATAAATATTATCCATTACTAGAAGCAGAAACAAATAATTTACGTGTGTCTATTGTACACGATACAGTAACTAATACTGGTTACTCGCTTTCTATTAGAAAAACACCTCCTGTGCGAAGAATCACGACACAGAGTATTCAAGAAGGGTATTGTAGCTTGTTACTCAATGAGTTTATGAAAGCATGCATAGAAGCAAAGCTCTCAGTAATTGTATGTGGTGTACCGGGTACTGGAAAAACGGAATACGTTAAATACTTGACAAAATATATTAAACAATATCATCGTGTAATAACAGTTGAAGACAACCTTGAATTACGCTTTTCAATAATTAATCCAAATCATGACTGCATAGAACTGAAGGTGGATGATGATTTTACATATAAGCAGGCTATTAAAACCTCACTACGACAACGACCTGACTGGATTATTTTGAGTGAAGCGAGGAGCCGAGAAGTTGCTTACTTACTAGAAAGCGCAACAATAGGAACTGGTTGTATTACTACAATTCATGCACCAAGTGTAAAAATGATACCAGAAAGAATTATGTCAATGCTCGGTCGAAAACAGGCAAGTGATAAAGATACAATCTTCACGGCATTTGATGTTGGAGTGCTAATACAACGAGTAATTGTAAATAATACTATTGTTAGGCGTATTGAGGAAGTTTGTTTGTTTGATCGAAGCAATGGAAAAAACAGTACGTGGGTGTTATATCGTAATGGCAAGTTTGTTCAATATCGTATACCTAAAAACTTTAGTCAACGTCTCATAGAAGCTGGTGTGGAGAATCCCTTAGAGAAAGGCGGGGCATATGAAAAATAGAAAAAAGTATATGTATCAGTATGTACAGATGAAAATAAATAGTTATGGCTACACGTATTCCTTTAAGCAATACTGTATGCAAAATTGCTTATATATAATTATTATGATTTGTTCGTGTTTATATTTCCAGTTACCAATAATCAGTTATTTTATATTAGCTGCTATTATTATTGTAGTAGTACCGGTTATTATTGTTTTACAATTTTCATATATTTATCAAAGTCATCGTTTCGAAGTAGTAGTGGGATATGTTGAACAGATGATGTTCTCCTTTAAAATGACACCTAAAATATATGATTGCTTTAAAGTAGTTTTACCACTTTTAGATGCTCAAATTCGCCCTACAATTCAAAAAGCTTTAGCAATTATTGAAGAAGACAGTGAAGGTAGTGGATATATAAAAGCGTTCGAAGAAATAGAAAAAGAATACAATTGCTCTCGAATTGAGTCATTACACGCCTTTATGTTAGCAGTCGAAGAACATGGGGGAGATTATCAAGAAGCACTCGATGTACTTTTACAAGATATACAATCGTATATAAAAAGTGTCTATTTATTTCAAGTAGAATTAAAAACAATGAAATCAAAAATTATACTTTCAATGGGGCTTAGTATTCTTATTGCTGGAACGATGGTGATGATGGTTCCAAGTGACTTATTTTCAATTACTAGAGACTCGTTATATATTTATGCAACAACATTATTTTTTGTATTATTATTTGTCTCTTTTGCATACATCCAAACCCGATTTTGTGCTGATTGGTTACAATTAGACCAAATAGATGATGATAAATCAATTCAAAAAATAAAAGATAAATACTATAAAGTACACCAAAAAAGTAATACATTAACTTATATTGCATGTATCGTGCCATTGTTTATTTTTCTTATAGGGATGTTGTTTCAAAATAGTATGATGCTAGTACTAGCAATTGGGGTATTAACATGGATTTTAAGCAAAAGAAGAATTAGTAAAAAAATCACAGATGCCCAAATGAAAAAGAATATAATTATTGCATTTCCGATTTGGCTTAGAAATATGTCCTTAGCTTTGCAAAGTATGGTTGTACCAGTTGCCTTGCAAGACTCCTGTACTAATGCTCCTTATATTTTACAAGAACCCCTCGAAGACTTAGTATTTCAAATCCATAAGTACCCAACTAGCGTTAAGCCTTATAGTCAATTTCTAGAAGAATTCAATATTCGAGAAGTTGCAAATATTATGAAGCTTCTATACACAATCAACTCACTACATAAAGAGGAACGACATGTACATATCCAATCACTGATATCTAGAAACCAAGAGCTATTAATGAAATCAATGCAACTTAAAAATGAAAATCGACTTACACGAATTGGATTTTTAATAGTTGTACCTATGTTACTAGCGACTGCTAAGTTACTTGTCGATTTAATGTTAATAATTCGAGCATTTTTACAAATGAATGGAGGTTAGTATGAAAGAGCTAATTGAAGAATACGGGGAGAGTACGATATTAGTAATTGTTGGATTATTAATTGTTGGGGTATTGCAGTGGCTGTTACAGATGTATATAGCGAGGTAATATTATGCAAATGATAATTGAAGAATATGGAAGCACAATTATTCAAATGTTTGCAGCTATGGCTTATTTAGTATTTGTGTCTACCTTTTTACAAACGATTGTAAGTACCATCATCAAAATTTATATTTATAATATTGTAGGTATATAAAATGAAGACACTAGTTAATATTCAAGGAAAAATAATTATAACAGTAATAATATGTATGGTGTATTTTAGTGTATATAACAGTATTCAAAAACACGTAGCAAGTAAAATTGAAACGCCAGTGCCAATTGAGTATCAAAATATGTCATGGTTACAAGAACGAAGCATACCAACATTACAAATTGATGTAAGAACGATCCCCTTAAATAGTATGTTCGTTGCATCTGAATATGTAAAAGAAGCTAAAAACCACGAGGGAGATGACTTATCTAGTATGGTGCATTGCAGCGAAGTAATAAAGACAAACATTGCTGGTGGATTAGACATTACTTTTTATGTGGAAGATCAGTATGGATTAAAAACTTCTGTTACTAAAAGCTTTGTAGTAGAATAGGAGGAACTATGAAAAATATATTTAGTGTAACTATAGCGATTATATCACTGTTAGCGTTAAGTTTGTTTTCAATAACTCTGATTGATGTCCATTTTCAAATTCAATCAGCAAGAGAATTTCATAGTAATGTAGTAAATAAAATACAGTCATCTAACTTTAATCAAGAAGTTATTCAATCATGTATACTAGATGCAAATGAAAATGATTATATTTTACACATATCAGATACTACAATATACAAGGAGGCAAGAGATTTTTCAGTAATACTAGATTATTCTATTCATTTATTATTGTTTGAAGATGCTGTTAATAGTCGTATTGAAGGATATGCTAGATAAAAAAAGCTTGCAATTTCATAATATGTGTTATATAATTGAAAAAATTTATCAAAAAGGAGATTACCATGAAAAAGACACTACAAGAAACCATGTTGAAATTACATAGTATTAGTCCGATTCCTTTTTTCCTTTTTGTTTCTTTTTTAATTTTGTATATGACATATCACTTAGGTGGTGTGTCTTTTTTATTATCTAAAGGAGGAAAATTATGAAAGCATATTTAATATTAGAAGATGGAAGTGTATTCGAAGGAGTAAGTGAAGGTTCTACTAAAGAAGTAATCAGTGAGTTTGTATTTAATACATCTATGACAGGGTATGTAGAAGTTCTAAGTGATCCCTCGTATACTGGACAATCTGTTATTATGACATATCCACTCATAGGAAATTATGGTGTTTGTATGGAAGATCAGGAATCTTTAAAACCACACGTAGAGGGATTTGTAATTCAGGAATTAGCACGACTAGGAAGTAATTTTCGAAAAAATATAGAACTACGTAATTACCTTATAGACAATGATATTCCAGTGATTACAGGTGTAGATACTCGTCATATAACTCGAATTATTCGTAGTAAGGGATGTATGAATGGAATGATAACAACGATAAAATATGAAAATATTGATGAAGTTGTAGAAAGAATTAAAGCTTATAAAGTAGTACAGCCTGTAGAAAAAGTAACTTGTAATAAAATTTATACAGTAGGTCTAGGAAAATACCATGTTGGTTTGTTCGATTTTGGTGCTAAAAAGAATATTATTAAATCACTTGTTGATAAATCCTGCACAGTAACTGTTTTTCCGGCTAATACGACAGCAAATCAGATTAAAGACTATAAACTTGATGGTATTTTGCTATCAAATGGACCTGGGGATCCAGAAGATTGTGTAGAAATCATAGAAGAATTAAAGAAAATTATCACATTCAATATTCCAATATTTGGGATATGTTTGGGACATCAACTTATGGCATTGGCACATGGTTTTACATGTAAAAAGCTAGCATATGGACATCACGGTGCAAATCACCCAGTTCAAGATACAACATCAAAGCGCGTATATATCACTACACAAAACCACAACTATGTCATATGTGATGAAAGCATTGATTTAGAACAAGCAAAGCCATGGTTTATCAATGTTAACGATGGAACAATTGAAGGAATACAGTATATAAATAAAAATATTAAGACAGTACAATTTCATCCTGAAGCATGTGCAGGTCCGCAAGATACAGATGTACTGTTTGAACAATTTATAATGATGATGGAGGGAAAATAATATGCCAAAGAATAAAGAAATAAAGAAAGTATTAGTTATTGGATCAGGACCAATCATTATTGGTCAAGCCGCTGAGTTTGATTATGCAGGAACACAGGCGTGTCGTGCATTGAAAGAAGAAGGCGTAGAAGTTGTATTAATTAATTCTAATCCAGCCACTATAATGACAGATAAAGATATTGCAGACAAAGTGTATATTGAACCATTAACAGTAGAAGTTGTAAAAAAATTAATTATCGAAGAAAAACCAGATAGTGTTTTACCAACACTTGGTGGACAAAATGCATTAAACATTGCGATGGCACTTGCAGATGAAGGATTTCTAGAAAAAAATAATGTTACTACTATCGGAACAAAAACAGATACTATAAAAAAAGCAGAAGACCGCCAAGAGTTTAAATCATTGATGGAAGAAATAAATGAACCATGTGCACCTTCAAAAGTCGTGACAACTGTTGATCAAGCACTAAGCTTTGCAGCAAAAATTGGATACCCTGTAGTAGTTAGACCAGCCTATACATTAGGTGGTACTGGAGGAGGAATTGCCTACAATAAACATCAATTAGAAGAAATATGTGGAAATGGGATTCGTTTATCAAGAGTTAGTCAATGTTTAATTGAAAGATGTATTTCTGGATGGAAAGAAATCGAGTATGAAGTTATGCGTGATAGTGCTGGAAACTGTATTACTGTATGTAATATGGAAAACCTAGACCCAGTAGGAGTTCATACTGGTGATAGTATTGTAGTTGCTCCAAGCCAGACTTTGTCCGATAAAGAATATCAAATGTTGCGTACATCAGCAATGCGTATTATATCTGCCCTAAATATTGAGGGTGGATGTAACGTCCAATATGCATTGCATCCTGAAAGTTTTGAGTACTGTGTCATTGAAGTTAACCCAAGGGTAAGTCGTTCATCGGCATTAGCTTCAAAAGCTACAGGGTATCCTATCGCAAAATTAGCTGCAAAAATTGCATTAGGATATACACTTGATGAAATAGTAAATGCAGTTACTAAAAAAACATATGCATCTTATGAGCCTACGCTTGACTATGTCGTGTGCAAGATACCAAAATGGCCATTTGATAAATTTGTAGATGCATCTAGAGACTTGGGAACACAGATGAAGGCAACAGGTGAGGTAATGGCAATATGTAATAACTTCGAAGGAGCGCTAATGAAAGCTATTCGTAGTTTAGAACAAAACATCGATTCATTAGATATTGAAGAATTACAAAGTAAGGATCTTAATTACATCAAAAAACAACTTGAGATAGTAAATGATCAAAGAGTGTTTGTTGTTGCCCGTGCTGTTGAATTAGAAATGACGAATGAAGAAATAAATGAAATTACAAAAATTGATATTTGGTTCATTGATAAAATTAGACATATTGTCGAAGTAAAACAGAAATTACAACAAGTCTCAAAATTATCTGTCGATTTATTAAAAGAAGCAAAAAGAATACAAATACCAGATAGCGCAATTTCAAGATATACAAATATCGATTGCAAAGATATATACACGTTAAGAAAAGAAAATAATATCAAAGCAGTATATAAAATTGTCGATACATGTGCTGCTGAGTTTGATGCATCAACACCTTACTTTTATTCAATCCATGGAGGATATAATGAAGTTGAGACAACAAATAAGAAGAAAAAAATTATGGTTTTAGGTTCTGGACCAATCCGTATAGGACAAGGTATAGAGTTTGATTATTGTTCTGTTCATTGTGTATGGTCATTAAAACAAGCCGGATATGATACTATTATTGTAAACAATAATCCAGAAACAGTTAGTACTGATTTTGATATAGCAGATCGCTTATATTTCGAACCACTTACACCTGAAGATGTTCAAAGTGTCGTTGACATCGAAAAACCAGATGGGGTAATTGTTCAATTTGGTGGGCAAACGGCAATTAAACTAACGGCTGCATTGATGGATATGAAAGTACCAATTCTTGGAACATCCCTTGATAGTATTGATATAGCTGAAGATCGTAAAAGATTTGATGAAATATTAGAAAAATGTGAAATTGCACGTCCAAAAGGAAAAACAATTCATACAGTACAGGAAGCAAAAGCTGTTGCAAATAACCTTGGTTATCCAGTATTAGTAAGACCGTCTTATGTACTAGGTGGAGCAGGTATGGAAATTGCGATAGATGATAGTAGCTTAGAAAAGTATATGGATATAATTACAAGTACATATGATGATCGACCAATCCTAATAGATAAATATTTACAAGGAAAAGAAGTTGAGGTGGATGCAATTTGTGATGACTATGGGGTACTTATTCCAGGAATTATGGAACATATTGAACGTGCTGGAGTTCATTCTGGAGATAGTATTTCAGTATACCCACCACAAAAAATTAAGCAAGCAATTAAAGATAAAATATGTGATTATACAAATAGACTTGCTAGAGCCTTGAAAATAAAAGGTCTTATAAACATCCAATTTATTGTTTATGAAGATGAAGTATATGTTATTGAAGTAAATCCTCGTTCAAGTAGAACAATACCTTATATATCAAAGGTGACAGATGTAAAAATTGTAGATGTTGCAACTCAAGTAATTATGGGGAAAAGCATTAAAGAACAAGGATTAGAGTATGGAATCATTCCAGAAAAAGAGACAGTTGCAGTTAAGATGCCAGTATTCTCATTTGAAAAAATAAAAGGAGCAGAGATTAGCTTAGGTCCTGAAATGAAGTCTACTGGAGAAGTGTTAGGAGTTTCTAAAAACTATGATGAAGCAATTTATAAAGCATTTCTAGGAGCTGGGATGCAATTACCTAAAAATAAAAATATTATTTGTACAATTAAAGATAGTGCAAAAGAAGAGTTTTTAGATATAGCTAGAGCATATAAAGAATTTGGATATACCATTCATGCAACAGAAAATACTTATAATTATTTACAACTTCATGGAGTTGATTGTATTAAAACAAATCGTATTCATGAAAAAGAAAATACAATTATTGATTTAATGGAAACAGAAACAGTTGACTTAATAATTAATATCCCAACAAGAAAAACCGATGTTAGCGATGGTTTTGTAATTCGTCGATTTGCAGTAGAAGCAGGTATTCCAATTTTCACGTCATTAGATACAGCTAGTGCACTTATTACGAGTCTACAAAAGAATCATACAGGAGTTTCTACACTTGTTGATATTACAAAAATTTAATTAATAATATATCTATAAAGTTACAAGTCTAATCAATAAACAAGATGTCAATAATGTGTTAAAATAGGTTCGATGGAGGACTAAATAATGCAAAATGTAAGAAAAATAACAGATAAAATATACTATATAGGAGCTGATGATCGTAAAACGACATTATTTGAAAATTTATTCCCAATACCAAATGGGGTATCATACAATGCATACTTTATAGATGATAAAAAGATAGCAATTATGGATACAGTAGATTTTATGGTTTCTCGCCAGTATTTAGATAATATTGAGTATTTATTAAAAGGGAGACAACCAGATTATTTAATTGTATCTCACTTAGAACCAGATCATAGTGCATGTATCGAATTGTTAATTGAAAAATATCCAAGTATTACAATAGTAGCTTCGAAAAAAGCAGTAATGATGATGCCACATTTTATTAAAAAAAGTCAAGAAATAAACTACTTGATTGTACCAAGTGAAGACAATCTTGAACTAGGACAACATACATTACAATTTATGGCAGCGCCGATGGTACACTGGCCAGAAGTAATTATGAGTTATGAAACGACAACAAAAACATTGTTTAGTGCTGATGCATTTGGAACGTTTGGAGCACTAAATGGGAATATGTATAGTGATGATATATGTTTTGATAAAGAGTGTATTAGTGATGCTAGAAAATATTACACTAACATTGTTGGGAAATTTGGTGTTCAAGTACAGAATGTATTGAAAAAAGCAAGTCAGTTTGATATTCACACAATTGCTCCGTTGCATGGACCTTTATGGCAAAAAGAAATACCATATATTTTAGATAAGTATGATACTTGGAGTAAATATTTACCCGAGGATAATGATGTTTGTATAATCTATGGATCAATTTATGGTTCCACACAAGAAGTTGTTGATATTTTAGTAAACAAACTAGGAGAGCAAGGAACAAAAAATATACATGTATATGATGTATCAACTACTGATGTATCATTGTTAGTAGCCGAAATGTTCCGTTGTAAAACAATAGTTTTAGCTGCACCGACATATAATATGGGACTATTTCCAAAAATGGAAGATTTGTTACATGACGTTCAACATTTACAATTACAAAATAGAACAATTGGTATTATTGAAAACGGTAGTTGGGCACCAGTTGCTGGAAAAATAATGAATGAAATGGTCGGTAAAATGAAAAACATGTCAATCTTAGACACGTCTATAACAATTACAACACACATTAAAGAAGAACAAGTTGATCAACTTAATCAATTTGTTCAGGAAATAATTCAATCATTATAAGCAAAAAAGCTATCCAATAAAGTGATTTCACTTCATTGGGTAGCTTTTTATATTGTTAAGATTTTTTCTACGGACTTATTTTTTTCAATCATTTGGAAAATGACTGCACCGATAATAAGAACTAGTAGTTCACCAGCAAAAACTTGACCAATTGTAAGTAATAGCGGTAATTGGAAAGCAAAGTATAGCTCTACACCAATAATAACACCAGTAATAATACCACCAGCCAGGGCTGCAAAGTAGCGATTTTTAATCAAATACATTGCGATACATACAACTAGGGTACTAATTGTTCCAAATGTCATATCCATGATACCAAGCGGTGAAGGAATATTGGCAAGGAAACATCCAATAACAAGACCTGGAATATATTTTTTATTATAGAACGCTAAAAATACCATGATTTCAGATAGTCTTGCTTGAACACCTAAGTATGAAATGGGAGATAACACTAGTGTAAATGCAGTGTATACCCCAGCAATCATTGCATTGATTGCAATAAGCTTAATTGATATACCTTTATTCATTATGATAATCCTTTCTAAAGATTATTTTCACTTGTATGTCACCTCATTGAAAACGTAAATATTATAACAAAAAAAAAATAAAAAGCAAACATTAGTTTGCTTAAAATGTTACG
>CAYJEM010000036.1:0-20649 GCA_964369175.1 uncultured Erysipelotrichales bacterium
GTTATTGTAAAAGATACGATAGACAGTACTTTTAGAAACACCATACATGCGAGCAGCAACAGCCATAGCAGTATTTTCACGTAAAGATAAAATGATTTGTTGAGCTAAAGTTGTTGTAATCTTAGTATCATAAAAACGAAAAGGGATAGAATCTTTAAATGTTTTGTTACAAGCAAGACAGGTATACCTACGATAAGTTACTTCAAGAACAGTCTTAGTAAAACCAAGTGAAGTATGACGCAAATAAATAGTACGAACACCTTTCGATTTAAATTCATTAGTACAACCACAATGTGGGCAGCATGAATGTTTTTGAAAAGAAACAAGATTAATGAATTGTGTAGAAGTACTGTTAGTATGTTTTACGATACGTACAGATGACCCAGAAGGATAAGGAATAGGTAAAAAATCACCTTCCTTAGAATTAAGTTGTAGAACTTTTAATAAATCATTGTTATAATAAGTGACAGACATAGAATATATAACTCCTTTCGTTTTTGATTAAGCACTTAAATTGTAAAACGAGTTATAAGCTATGTCTATTTTTATTGTAAAGAAAAACTGGAAGACTTATTTGTCCCCCAGTAAAAGTATAGAGCCAGAATCTATACTATAGATTCTTTTTTTACTGAACACGAAATACGAGATTAAGTAATACATATAGATAATAGAGAAAATGTTGTCGATATTGAAATAACTGTAAAATATGTTATAAAAAGCTCATATAAAAAGTTGTAATTCAATACCTATATTTTGTTATTTGTCGAAAAATAAAGGGTATAGAATTATGATAATAGCGTAAAATATACAATAATGAGAGGAAGTGGTTTAGAAATTTGACAAAAAAAAATCAATGTGTTAGTATGGCGAAGGGTGAAAATTATGTACTTTGACACACATGTTCACATAAATAGTGGTGAACTTTATGAAAATAATGAAGCAGTAATACAAGAAGCAATTAATAATGGTGTAGAATACATGGTAGTTGTAGGATACGATTTGGAGTCATCTAAAGTAGCTATTGAACTTGCAAAACAATATCCATCAATATATGCAGCAGTAGGTATTGGTCCTAATGATTGCAAAAATACAACAGTAGAAGATATTGCTCTCATTGAAGAGTATATAAAGGAACCATGTGTTGTAGCAATAGGAGAAGTTGGATTAGATTATTACTGGGATGAAGTAGAAAAAGATCAACAAATGAAAGTTTTTCAACAATTTATAGATTTAGCAAAAAAATATGATAAGCCATTAGTAGTGCATTGTCGAGATGCTTATGAGGACACTTATCAAATGCTAAAACAAGGTAGGCATCATGGTGTAATGCATTGTTTTAGTGGGTCACCAGAGATGGCAAAAAGATTTGTAGATATTAATTTTTTAATATCTTTAGCTGGTCCAGTAACATTTAAGAATGCCAAAGTTCCAAAAAGTGTGGCTAAGCAAATCGATTTAGAGTATTTATTAATAGAAACTGACTGTCCTTATTTAACACCGCATCCATTTAGAGGAAAGGTTAATAAACCAGCAAATGTGATATATATTGCCCAGGAAATAGCAAAACTCAAAAATGAGGAAATAGAAACTGTTGCAAAAATAACAACATTTAATGCTAAAAGAATATTTGGTATTAAATAGGAGGAAAATTAATGAATAAAATTAAAGAAACAATTACAAAAGGTGATTCTAGAAGCTTTGGTATAGTAATTGTGATTGTAGCATACGTAATAATTATGATGACAATGATAACATCTGGTGCTACAAACCAAATCCAAGGGTATATCCAAACAGTACCGATTAAAGTACAAGATGGATTACAGGAACCTGAGGAATATTTAGTAAAACAAGATACAGTAAATAATGTATTAGATGAAATTAGTCTAACATTATCAAATAAAGATACAATTAATAAAGGGTTAGACGAAACGATAAATAAAGATGATGTCCTACAAATTACAAGAGTTAGTAATGATACAATAGTTGAAACAAATATTGTTGCATCCAATACAGTAACAAGATATGATGGTTTACACTTATTTACAACAGAAGTAACTCAACAAGGTAATGAAGGAAAAGTAGAAAACACGTACAATGTGACTTATGAAAATGGACTAGAAGCAGCCAAAGAGTTGATAAGTTCAAATGTCATAGAAACAGCACAAGACACTATTACTAGTGTTGGGGCAGTCCAACCGGGGGCATACTTTACGGGAAAACTAACAACTTATGGTGGTGATTGTAATGGCTGTTATGGTTACGCAGCAAGTGGAGTACCATTAAGTCCTACAACAGGAGTAAATAATTCAAACACAGGAAAGTTAAGTTATAATGGTGGATCATATTATGCATTAGCAGCAGATCCATCGATACCGTTTGGTACGATAATTGAAATTAGAAATCATAATTTATCAATTGAATCTGTTGCTTATGGCATTGTGGTTGATCGTGGTGGAGTTATAAAAGGAAATAAGATTGATATATTTAAAGGAAGTGAAAAAGGAGGAACTACTTATATTAGTGGTGGAACATCAAATAATACACAATTTAAAATTATATCGGTCGGTTCAGGAAGAAATTTTTGGAGATAATTAAATATTAATTAAACTTTTATTGTTTTTTCAGTAAAAGTTTTTTTGTGTAAAGAAAAGCGAGATGTGAGACGTAATGGAAGTTTGTAGTAGGAATTATTGTTTTAGCATTGGTAATACAAATTTTTATGGGAGTACTAATGAATGTTAGTGCATTACAAAAGAGTGCACTAAACCATATAGAATCTGTAACTATTAATAAGCATAGATGTAACCAAGGTGTGGGAAGGGATACAACTGTAGATAATGCAATACATAACAATTATTGGTATAGCTTATTATTCTCGTGTTCAGGAATCATATATTCTAATAGAAGGAAATAGAATAAGTTACAATATAGAATAAATTTCTGTGTTGTTTTTTTGTAAGAGAAAAATAGTGTTTTTGATGAAAATATTAGCGATTATGTAAATATATGTAAAAATAATTAAATAAATCGAACTATTTTAGTGTTCCTACTGTCTATATATATGAAGTAGTTCGTAGGTAAAGCAAGTAAAATATTAACGTAATTTATATATTTGTATTTGTGTGTGAAATTTATGTTGTAAAGGGGAAAAAAATGAAAAAGAATTGTAAGAAAATGTTTATAACAACATTAACATTATTATTATGTTTGCAAGTAGTGCCAAATACTACATTTAGTGCAATTGAAACAAATGAGGAAAACAATATATCAGAAGATATAACGGTTGAAACAGAAGTGGTGACAGAAGATACAGCTGATGCAACAAGCCAGCCAATACAAGCTAATGATGCAAAAGCAGTAGCAGAGGTTCAATCAATAAATCAAGAATTCCATAAACCAGAAGTTGATGTACAAAATAAGATGGTATATGCAAACGGTACACCAATTGTTATTGAAAGAGTAACTGGTGGTACACAAATCTCATATATTGATGCAGATGGAAATGCTGCATTAGTAGATTTTGGAATTGCTCCAGAAGTCAAAGAGAAAGCAAATTTAGAAAATTATACAATCTTTGGTGGAAGTAGAAATGGGGAAGTAGAAAGTACTAGCATAACGCATAAAAGTGGGGATGTAGATGCTATTTATGGTGGAGGATATGCTGCCGATGGTGAAGTTTCAACAGTAACAGGAGATGTAACTATTACATTATTAGAAAATGCTCAAGTTAATGTTGTATACGGTGGAGGTTTTGCAAGAAGTGTAGCAGAAGTAGAAGCCCAAAGTTCAAAAGCTGTTGTTTTAGGTAAAGCAACTATTACGGCATCTAAAAATACAGAAGTTCATTCAATTTATGGTGGAGGATATGCACTTGCAAAAACAGCTCCAGCGACGACTACAGTTAGAGAAACAAGTGTATCCGTATTAGGAAATCATTCATTTGTAAGAATTTTTGGTGGAGGTAAAGCGAGTGGTAAATTCCAAAATCAAGCATTATCACTTATAACTGGAAACACATATGTAAGTGTAACAGGTAATGTTCAACCTGTTGGTGAATTTGATTCAGACGAGAGATCAGTCTTTGGTGGAGGATATGCAATTAGTGGTTATTCAAAAGCAGATGTAAATGGAAACACTGTGGTAAATGTTGATTTAAAATCAAATGATGCAGGACTTTCAGCTATTTATGGTGGAGGATATGCAGGTCATGACCAAGGAAAAGAAGAAATTACTACAGAGCCTATGTATGTAAGTGAAGTGGCTGAAATTAGTGAAACTGCAGTTGAGGAAACTGAAAAAAGTGTAATAGCTGATGTACATGGTTCGACACAAGTGAACTTTAATGGAGGATATGCTCAAATCGTTAGTGGTGGAGGATATGCAATTGATTTATATCGTCAAGCTAGCGTAATGGTAGCAACAACTGTAAATGTAAAGAATGCTATTGCTGATTATATTTATGGTGGAGGTGTTAGTACCGGACCTTATGTAACTAATAATAAATACGAAATGCGTGCAAGTACTAATGTAGGGACACCTGGAAATACAGGTGTAGCGACAACTGTAAATGTAACAAAAGATACCCAAGCATTTAGTATTGCTGGTGGAGGATATGCAGATAATACATCAAATATTATTTATGGAGATACAAGTGTAAACGTTAATACAAATTCTAATGAATTGATAAAAAATATATACGGTGGAGGAATAATAAGTATAAGTTATGCTGAAGCCAACATCATAGGTAATACAAACGTAAATGTAAACAGCAATACAAGCCAATTCAAAAATGTTTATGGTGGTGGTGGTATTTATGAGGCAATTGTTATCTATGGGAACTTAGAAGAAACAGAAGATAAATTAATTATTACTGATGAATATGCTGAAGCAGCAACAAAAGTCACAAAATCAACAAATGTAACAGTAGATGCTAATATTGAAAACGTCTATGGTGGAGCCGAGGTTGGAAGTGTTGAAGAAAACACAAATGTAACAATTAACGGTGGTACATATAATGCTGTATACGGAAGTGGTAAAGGTACGGCTTTAGTGAGACAAGAAAGAAGTCTATATAAAGAAGCTGAATATAGACCATATGTTTTTGTTATTTCAGGTTATACAGCTGGAAATACAAATGTAACTGTAAATAGCGGAATCATCACAGATATTTATGGCGGTGGTGGAACAGATATATCTGGTAAAAGTGGACATGAGTACACACGTGACTACGTAGGGTATAGTATCGAACCAGGGGCAGTGGACTATGAAAAAGATAATCTTAAACTTGAAATAACACCAACAAGTGGCGGAAACACAAATGTAACATTAAACGGTGGAGATATTGAATATGTATTTGGTGGAGCATTATATGGAGTAATTAGCCAAAATACAAATATTATTATTGATGGTGCAAATATTGCGACAGTATTTGGTGGTGGTAATATTTCATCAACAGTAGAGAAAAATACTAATATTACAATGTATTCAGGTAAAGTAGCTGCAAGAAAAAATAATAATGAACGTATTATATCAGGAATCTACGGTGGTGGAATATCAGCAAAAGTAGGTTATCAAATTGATGAAACAGAGCAATACTTTGAAGATACATTTGAAAGTATGAAACCAATTCCTCATGATGGGTTTGGTCATGCAACGATTAAAGTATTTGGAGGTAGTGTGGCAACTGCATCAACAGAAAATTATGCATCATTTATCGTTGGTAGTGGGGTTTTTGACGCAAGTTTATTTGGTGGACCTGAGTTAGGAAATATAAATGAGTATTCTGCTACTACATATATGGAAGCTACGCCAGAAGTGCAAATAACTCCTCAAGACTATATTGATATAGTATCACCGTTAAACAATGGTAATGTCTTTATCTTTGTAGATGATGATGTAACCTTCGAAGGTAATGCATATAAAACATTTATAAGTGATGAAATTGTTCAAGATACTAGTGGAGAAACTGTATTAACACTTGAACTTAAATTTGTAAAAGGCGATGCAACATTTGTTATTGATCAACCAATGCAAACAATCAATACATATAGAATAAATGGAATAGGTGAATCTATTATTTCTATGGAAAAATATCAAAATTACGTAAATTCAACAAATAATTTTAGAGGTAAATCAAATGAAACAGGAACAGGTTTTGATTATAACGGAGAAGAATTAAATATTTTACGCCAAGAGCAACGTGGAACAAATGCAATTTTAACAACTGATGGAATGGCTACTCTTGAACAGGCAGGAGAAAACAATCTTGCTTGGATTATGCCACATTGGAGTATTAAAGGAGATGTAGCACTTCCGGATGATGTAACAAATGAAATAAAAATTATTGAAAAACAAGAATTATATATTCCAATAGAAGCAAACTTAACAATACCTGGTATTTCAAACCTTAATAACGAAGGGTATATTGTAACTGCAAAAGGAAATCTAGGTAGAGGAATTGAAAACGAAGGTTTTGTAAATTCAACAACATCAAATGATAAAGCAAGAATTTATCGTGGAGATGCAACAAATTCATTAGCTATAACACCGATAAATTCCACATATGCATTAAATGTGAGTGCAACGCCATTAAATGCATCTCCATCGCCAACTTATCAATTCTTGTTAAGTGGTGAAAAGATAGCATATAGTAATTATACATGGACTATCAACGGTCAAGTTATATCTGAAACAGTATCAGAGGTAACACCGGCAACAGATAAAGTGGGAACATGTATCTATACAGCAACAACACCATTTGATGTAAAATTTGAATCAGTACCAACAGCAACAGGTTTAGTACAAGACGGTAGCGCCACGTCAATTGCAATGGTTAATGTTGTTGATGATATATTAGTAGATGAAGATGAAGATAAAGATCCAACAACACCAGGGGATGGAATACCAGACATATATCAAACAGAAGTAATTTATAAAGTTGTAAAGGGTACATGGAATGATACAACTAATGTAGATATTAAAGAAGTAATTACATTTAAAGTGGATGGGTTGCCTTCAAACGCTCCAGAAGCATTAGCAGATTTACAAAAAATTCCTGCTGGTATGCTTGCAAATGTAGGATATGGTTCTGGAAGTTGGGATACAACACCGCCATTAACTATGACATATACAAAAGATGTATTTACGTACACATATACATTTATACTAAATAAATATACTGTAACGTATCCAGGAGTACCAACAACACCAGGTGAATCTTTACCAGAAGATTCATTTGAAGTTGATCATGGAGATAAAGTAATTGTTGATAATAATGATGGAACCCCACCAACAGAATTGACAATTGAAAAAGATACAGTATTAGATGAACCAACTAGAGATGGATATACTTTTGAGGGATATGAATTTGATGAAACAACAAATACACTATCAGCAACATGGTCTAAAAACAACAGTGTCCCAGGAACTGGAGATAATACGCCAATTGCATTATCAATAGCTATGATCGGAATTTCATTAATTGGTGTATCAATAGTAACAAAAAAAAGAAAACAGAAAGTATAATGCATAAAAACTAGAGTAAACAAATAATCAACTCATAAGGATTGATTTCTGTAATCTGATACAGAAATTAATCCTTTTAATTTGTATTGCTAGTAAAAACATTTGAAACTACTTTTAAAAGTTTATAAACTACAAAAAAACGTAAAACAAAAATTAAGTAATCTTTAACCACCACCACCACTTTCAGTACTGTTTTTGTTTACAAAGTAAATATTTATAGTAAAATATATAGAGGATAAAGGAGGATTCAATATGTATGATATTATAGTAGTAGGGGGCGGACATGCTGGCATAGAAGCCGCACTAGCTAGTGCTAGACTAAATAAGTCAACAGCATTAATTACCTCAAATATAGAAAACATAGGATCACTTCCATGTAATACGTCAATTGGTGGGCCTGCAAAAGGGATTATTGTAAGAGAAATCGATGCCCTTGGTGGACAAATGGGAATCACTGCAGATAAGACGGCACTACAAATGAAGATGTTAAATACAGCCAAAGGTCCAGGAGTGCAGTCATTAAGAGCCCAAGCAGATAAAATGTTGTATCCTCGATATATGAAAAAAACACTTGAACAACAAGATAACTTAACAATTATTGAAGGTATGGTTGAAGATTTGATCATAGAAAATAACATTGCAAAAGGAGTTATATTAGATAATAATACGGTATATGAATGCCAAACTGTAATCCTTACAACGGGAACATATATGCAAGCAGAGATTCTTATTGGTGCAACAAAAACGCCAAGTGGCCCAGATGACCAAAAGGAATCAAAACATCTATCAAATAGATTAGCTGATTTAGGTATGCGAATTCAAAGGTTAAAAACAGGAACACCACCAAGAATTGATATTAATTCAATTGATTACTCAAAAACATCTTTGCAACCTGGAAGCGATGATGAACTAGCATTTAGTTATTCAACAGATGAGTTTATCGATATCAAAGATCAAACACCATGCTACTTAACGTATACAAATGAAATAACGCATAAAATTATTAATGATAATTTACACCGTTCAGCTATGTATTCGGGATTAGTAAAGGGGATTGGACCAAGATATTGTCCATCAATTGAAGATAAAATTGTCAAATTTTCAGATAAACCTCAACATCAAATATTTTTAGAACCCGAATCAAAAGAACTTAATACTGTATATGTGCAAGGATTTTCATCATCAATGCCTTATGATGTTCAAGAAGAAATGATTCGTACTATACCTGGACTAGAAAACTGTAAAATTATAAAATATGCATATGCTATTGAATACGATGCAATTGATCCATTACAACTAAAACCTACACTAGAAACAAAAGTAGTTAATAATTTATATACTGCTGGACAAATAAATGGAACAAGTGGATATGAAGAAGCGGCAGCTCAGGGTCTTATGGCTGCATTGAATGCAGTATTGAAAATGGATGGAAAAGATCCGTTGATCTTAAAGAGAGATGAAGCTTACATAGGTGTAATGATTGATGACTTAGTAACAAAAGGAACGGATGAACCGTACCGAATGCTTACAAGTAGGGCAGAATACCGTTTGTTAATTAGACATGATAATGCTGATGAGCGTTTAACACCTTATGGTTATAAAGCAGGTCTTGTAAAACAAGAACAATATGATAAATATACAAATAAGATGAAAAGTATATTTAATGAAATTGAAAGATTACAAACAATTCGCTTTACACCAAAACACGAAATAAATGATGTATTAGAAAAATATGGATCATCAAGATTACATGAAGGAATCAGCGCTAAAGAGTTAATTCAAAGGCCAGAAATTACATATAACATTATTGAACCTTATGTTGAAAGAACCGTTTCACTTTCTAATGAACAAAGAAAAAGAATTACAATATTAATTAAGTATAAAGGTTATATTGACAAAGCTAGAAGACAAGCAGATAAGCAAAAAAAGATGGAAGAAAAGAAAATACCTGATGATATTAATTATGAAGATATTTATAACTTGGCTTTAGAAGCAAAACAAAAGTTACAAGAAATCAGACCTATTACGATTGGCCAAGCATCAAGAATTTCTGGAATCAATCCAGCAGACATTTCAGTGTTATTAATCTATCTAAAGCAAAAATACAATGAGGAATAGAAATGAACATAGAACAATTTATTAATATATTACAAGAAAAAGGAATTACATTGTCATCTAGACAATTAGAACAATTTGAAACTTACTTTCATACACTTGTGGAATGGAACGAAAAAATGAATCTGACAGCAATTACAGATATAGAAGATGTATATCTAAAGCACTTTTATGACTCTATAACAATTGCCTTTTCATTTCCTTTTACAAACCAAAAAATTGTTGATATCGGAGCCGGTGCTGGGTTTCCTAGCATCCCGTTAAAAATTGTATTTCCAGAATTATCAGTAACAATCGTAGATTCACTTACAAAAAGAATCACTTTTTTACAACACTTGTTTAACGTGCTAGAATTAGATAACTGTAAAGCAGTTAGTGCAAGAGCTGAAGAGTATGCAATTGAACATCGTGAACAGTATGATATTGCAATGGCTAGAGCCGTAGCTAGATTAAACATTCTTGATGAATTATGCATGCCATTAGTAAAAGAAAATGGATATTTTCTTTCACTAAAAGGAAGACAAGCAAATCAAGAAGTAGAAGAAGCAAAAAAAGGAATACAAAAACTTGGTGGTAAAATAGAAAATATAGATTCATTTACTTTGGCTACAAAAGATGACCATAGAAGTAATATTATAATAAAGAAAATAAAATCAACACCAAAACAATATCCTAGAATGTTTTCCAAAATAAAGAAACAACCACTATAAGGAGTCTTATGAAAAGAGTACTAAAAGAAATCGATATAAATAAGATTGTTCCACACCCAGGACAACCAAGAACTATATTCGATGAAGAAAAAATAACAGAATTAGCTAATTCAATAAAAGAAAATGGTTTAATACAACCTATAACAGTATATAAAGATTTCACAAAATATATAATTGTAGCCGGTGAAAGAAGATATCGAGCATGTAAACAATTAGGATTGAAAACAGTTCCTTGCATCATTACTAAAAGAACAGAAAAAGAATTTGATATTTTAGCTATAATTGAAAATATCCAAAGAGAAAATTTATCAGTCATTGAAGAAGCTAAGGCTATGAAAAAACTATTATTTAATTATGGGTACACTCAAAGCGAACTTGCAACAAAATTAGGAAAAAATCAATCCACTGTCGCTAATAAATTACGCTTATTAAACTTGTCACAGCCAGTTCAAGAGGCCCTAGATAATAAACAAATTACAGAGCGACATGCCCGTGCAATGTTAAAAGTTGAAGCTACAAAGCAACCTGATGTACTTCAAACAATTATTGAAAAGAATTATAATGTACAACAAACTGAAGATTATTTGACGCCAAAAGAAAAAACTAAGAAATCAAAAAAAGTATCTTACAATAATAAAATGATATCAAAAAATGTTAAGATTGCTCTTAATACAATTAATCAATCAATATCATTGATTGAAAAAACAGGGATACCTATTGAACAAAGCAGAGATGAAAGTGAAGAAGAAATTATTATAACGTTACGTATAAAAAAATAGATATTTTAAATTAATTATCACACAATCATCACAAAATATATTGATACTATGTATCACATAACTTAGAAAGTAGGAAATAAAATGAAAAAAACAAACAACCGTTCTATGATGGCTATATTCCTTTATGTTGCTGGAGCTATTTCAGCATTAATAACGGCATATGCAACATACGAAGCAACTATGATTGTAGTTGATGCAGTGACTATGGAGCAAATTGCTTTGCCAGCTGATATAGGACTTGTAATTTCGCATATGAGTTCAGCGATGGGTCAATACCTATTCTATACAATTGCTTTCTTTGCATTAGGGTACATTGCAAATAAAGTAAATACAAATGAAGAAGTAATCGTAAATGAGGTTAAGACTGTTGAAGATTTCAAACGTGACTTTGGAAGTGATGATCAAATAACTGATGATGATTTTAAAGAAGATATAACAACTAATACAGAAGAACAAGCAAACTAATGCTTGTTTTTTAGTTATATAGTAATAATAATACAGATATAAATTAGATTTTATAAGATAAGACAATAAAAAGAGCCATTAGGCTCTTTTATTGTTATTTTGTTGTACTACCAAAGCCACCATTACGAATATCACTAACATCATCATCTTCAACAATTCCAAATGCAGTAAAGATACCTTGGGCAAATCCCTCACCAGCATTTAATGAGACTGTTTTTGATTCATTTGAATCATTAGTAATTTTAATGAAAATATGACCTTCATTATCACTATTAAAATAATCACTGTCAATAATACCAACAGTATTGTTTAATTGTAATCGGAACTTAAACCCTAAACCACTTCTTGGATATATTGATAATACCCACCCATTGTCAATGCGACAACGAATACCTGTAGGAATTTTAATTGTTTCATTTGGTGCTAATGTGAAATCAATAGGTGTATAGAAGTCATACCCTGCTGAACCAACTGTTGCTCTTTTTGGCAATTGTATTTTACTGTACACTTCATTAGCTTGATCTACTGTATATTGTTGAAATGAATCAACAAAATCTTTTGTAAATTGTTCTACTGATACTTTTGAGAACTTTGCAATTTTATTCATATAATACCTCTTTTCAAGTTGATAGTATTATTATAACAAAAAAAATAAAAAGAAAAAGCCATAAAGGCTTAATCGTATAAAACAATTGTATTATTTTCTAATGATTTTGTAACATTAATGACTCTTTGGTTTTTTGAACCTTTCCAATGAAGCTGACTATCATATTGGCGTATATCAAATTTACCATCTACAAGAACATCAAGGTCTTTTATAAAAGGAATATCTTTAATATCTTCAAATAAAAATCCTGTATATAACCAAATTGTTTTATTAGGGAATTTTTCTTTTATTTCTGAAACAAGACTAGCCATCTCACTAACTAGGTATGGGTGTAAAGGATCACCACCACTCAATGTAATACCTGATATATAATCTTTTCCTAATGCCTCAAACAATTCATTTTTAGCATTATCATCAAAAGCAATACCACTATTAATATCCCATGTTTCAGGGTTATGACAGTCAATGCAATGGTGAGTACATCCTGATACCCAAAGCACAACACGCAAACCATATCCATTTAGCATATCATCTTTTGTTATATTATGATAATTCATTACATTGAAATCCTATCTTTAATTTCAGCCATTTTTGCCTCATTCAATCGAGTATCCCCTTTAACTCTAGAATAAGATAAATAACCATTCATTCTATCAATCTTTGTAAGATTCAAACTACCACATACAGGACAAACATCCATTGTAAGCTCTTCATGACCACAATCATCACAATATGATAGTGAAAGATTAACACCTTCATAGAATCCTAAAGTCATAGCTCTTCTAAGTAATGTTTTAAAGGCACCGATGTTATAATCTATTGGATATTTTACATACTGTATTTTACCACCATTACTTAAATCCCAAAAACGTCTTTCTAAATCTTGTTTTTCAATAGGTGTAATATTTTCACCTACATGGCAATGGAAACTGTTTGAAACATATTCGCGATCACTGACATTTTCAATAACACCAAATTTTTTTCTAAATTGTTGTATTTGTAGACCACATAAACTCTCAGCTGGAGTACCATAAATAGCATATAAGCGACCATCTTCATTTTTAAACTGTTCGATTTTAGAATTAATATATTCTAATGTTTCAATAGCAAATGATCCATCTTCAACTAAAGACTTTTTATGGTGTAAGTGCTCTAATTCATTTAAGGCAGTTATACCAAATGATGCAGTTGCAGAAACTAGAAGTGGTTTAATCTTATCTGTTAATTCGAGATTACCACCATAAAAACCACCTTCACAATAAGCAAGAGGGTTAACAGATGCTTTCATTTCTCCAAGATAATCATACGTACGCAAGTGTAACTTACGGATTAATTCTAAATAATAATCTAATACTTCATGGAAAGGAAGACTTTCCTTTTGTGCTTTAGCATAAATCATAGGTAAGTGTAATGAAATTGCACCAATGTTAAATCTACCGACAAACACCGGCTTATCTTCTTCATTAGCAGGGTACATACCACCTTCACTATAATAAGGTGATAAGAATGCACGACAACCCATAGGTGAAATCGGAGTACCATATTTTTTATATATTGAAGGAACATACCCTTCACCTGTTAAACTTAACCAATCAGGATACATTGTTTTACTTGAACATAAAACACCAGCTTCAAATACATCTTCTAAAATCTTTCCTTCTCCATGTAATTCTTCATCATACAAGAATACAATTTTTGGGAATAGTACTGGTTTTTTACATCCTTTTTTTCCTTGACCAATACGTCTTACATTAAGCAATTCAATTGCTGCCATCTTAGCCCATTTGTTGGTACCAGTTCCAATAGAAACAGTAATAAATGGATAATCTCCTCTACTTGATGCTACAGTATTAAATTTATACTCCCAACCTTGAAATCCTTGTTGGAAATTTGTTTGAATATCTTCTGTTGCAACCTTTTTAGCAGCTTCATCAGACAACCCTAATGAAATGTATTTATTATAGAACATTTCATATGAACGCTTCGCATATTTTTCTAATAACAAATCAACACTTGGTACAGTAAAACCACCATATTGTTGACTAGCAGCAGACAACACAATATCACCAATTACATCAAAAGCAACATCTAATGTCTTGGGTTCGTTATACCATAAATTACCCATTTCAAAACCACCATTTAAAACTGATTCAACATCAAACAAACAACAGTTCATTGTATCACGTCTTGCAGACATATCATGGATATAAATGTATCCATCACGTGCAGCTTGCAATTCATCGGTAGTTAAGAAAAATTTTTGATATAACTCTTTATTTAATTGGTTAAAAATTAAGCTTCTTTTTGTTGAAACTAACGCACTGTCAGTATTACTATTTTCTTTATCACCAATATACATAATTGATTGAGATTTTTTATATACCTCATCTAACATATGAACAAAATCTTGCTTGTAATTACGGTAGTCACGGTAACTTTTAGCAACTTTAGGGTTTACATTCTCTAAAGCTTCCTCCACTATATTATGCATCTGTGATATCGTAATACCATCTATTCCTAGTGAGTTTGCTTTTTCTATTACAAACGCACAAATTCTATCTACTTCACCTTCTTGAAATTCATATAAGCAACGTGTTGCTGATTTATTAATAGCAACAATTACTTTATCAATTACAAAGGGTTCTTTAGTATGATCTTTTTTAATTATAAACATAACTATACCTCCAGTCCTATATATCAGTATATCTATTTTTGAATTAAAATAAAAGCAAAATACACGATAAGCGTGAAAATTTTTTAAATGTATGAATATGGTATAAAAAGAAAAAAAAATATGCTATACTAATTTTGCTATTATCAAGAAAATAATAATAAATATACAAAAGTAAACGAGCATTAGGAGGCATATAAATGACAAAAATCATTGCAATAACAAATCAAAAAGGTGGCGTAGGAAAAACAACTACAAGTGTCAACCTAGCAGCAGCACTAGCAAGAAAAAAACATAATGTATTACTTGTAGATATGGATCCTCAAGCTAATGCAACCCAAGGAATAGGAATCAACCGTGATCAACTAGAATACTCAACATATGATGTATTGGTAGGGGATGCAAAAATTGAGGAAATCATTTTACCGTCATATGCAAAACAATTAGACGTTGCACCAGCAAGTATTGACTTAGCAGGTGTTGACTTAGAGTTATCAGCAATCAAAAAAGGTCGTGAGCAACGTTTGAAAAATGCCTTAGCAGAGATTAAAGAGAAATATGATTATATTATTATCGATTGTCCTCCAGCATTAGGTTTATTAAATACAAATGCTTTGACAGCGTGCGATTCGGTATTAATCCCAGTACAGTGTGAATATTATGCACTAGAAGGATTAACGCAATTATTAAATACGATACTACTTACACAAGGGGTATTCAATCCAAGCTTATCAATTGAAGGGGTATTGCTAACAATGTTAGATCAACGTACAAATTTAGGTGTTGAAGTTTCACAAGAAGTTAGAAAATATTTCAAAGAAAAGGTATATAAAACAGTAATTCCAAGAAACATTAAATTATCTGAAGCACCATCTGCAGGACTAGCAATATTTGATTATGATATGTCATCAGAAGGCGCAAAATCATACAAAAACTTAGCGAAGGAAGTGATTAAACGTAATGGTAAATAAAGGAAAGAAACTATCAAAAGGGCTTGATGCAATATTTGGGGGAGACATCTCAAGTGTTTTAGAAGAAATCGAGAACAATACACCAGCATCAAAACATGTGGAAGTAACATTAAGTGAAGTTCGAGCTAATCCATATCAACCACGTAAAGTGTTTGATAAAGAGGCTTTACAAGAGTTAGCAGATTCAATTAGAGAGCATGGAGTGTTTCAACCAGTCATTTTAAAAAAATCTGTAAAAGGATATGAAATTGTTGCTGGAGAGAGAAGATGTCGAGCAGCTAAAATAGCCGGGTTAGAAACTGTACCTGCAATTATTGTAGAATTTAGTGATCAACAAATGATGGAAATTGCATTACTAGAAAATATTCAAAGAGAAAATCTTAATGCAATTGAAGAAGCTCAAGCATATCAACAATTAATGGAAAAACTAGAATTAACACAAGCTGCATTATCAAAGCGAGTAGGTAAATCTAGATCATATATTACAAACACACTACGATTATTATCATTACCATCAGCAATTCAAACATATGTATTAGATGGAAAACTAACAATGGGACATGTACGACCACTAATCACACTAGATTCAGTAAAGTCACTAGAAATCGCAAATCGAGCAATCGATGATAAATTATCAGTTCGTGAAGTAGAAAATATAGTGAAAGGTTTAGAGTTAAGTCTAAGTAAGAAAAACAAACCAAAAGTCGAAAAACCACAAGAATATACATACGTAGAATCAATCTTGCGTAAAAAATATCGTACAAAAATAACTGTGGATGATAAAAGTGTGTCATTCAAATACTCAAGCAAAGACGATTTAAATCGTCTATTAGAATTGATGGGTGTGATTGAGGAAGACTAGTTTTACTAGTTTTTTTCAATAAAGAAAACAGGAGGATAAAATGGAATCAATAATTATTATTATTATTCTAACAATTATAAATGGATATTTTGCTTGTGTGGAAATGGCAATTATATCCGCTAATAAACATAAACTTAATGTACAAGCAAGCGAAGGAAACAAGGGTGCAAAAACTGTTTTAAAAGTATTAGAAGAACCAACACAGTTCTTATCAACAATTCAAGTTGCTATTACTTTGGCTGGATTCTTTTCAAGTGCTTTTGCTGCAACTGGTCTAGCAGATGAAATGCAAGTTATCTTTCAAAATTATAATCTACCATATAACAGTAGTGTAGCGACCGTTATAATTACATTAATCCTATCTTACATAACACTTGTATTTGGTGAATTAGTGCCTAAAAGAATAGCAATAAAATATGCTAATGGAATAAGCGTTAAATGTATAGGTAGTGTAGTGCTTATAAGCAAAATCACTAAATTATTTGTAATTCTACTTACCGTATCAACAAAGGGAATACTAGCATTGTTACAAATAAAAGATGATGAAGAAAAAGATATGATTACTCGAGAAGAAGTACGTCACATGCTTGTGTCTAGTAAAGAAACGGGTGCTATTGATGAATATGAACGAGAACTTATCGAGTCAGTATTTGAATTTGATGAAACATTAGCTCATGAAATCATGGTTCCAAGAAATGATGTCGTATGTATTGATATTGATAAACCAATTACTGCATATTTAGAATCACTGCTTTCAAAGAGACATACTCGTATACCGGTATATAAAGATAATTTAGATAAAATTATTGGAATCTTGCATACGAAAGACTTAATGTATAGTGCATACTTAAATGGTTTTGATAATATTGATGTAGAAAATATTATGGAAGAACCGTATTTTATTCCTGAAAATAAAAACATAGATGACTTGATCAGGGAACTTCAAGAAAATCGTAAACATATTGCCCTATTAATTGATGAATATGGGGGCTTCTCTGGAATTGTAACTATGGAAGATTTAGTAGAGGAAATAGTAGGTCCAATTGATGAGGCAAAAGATGAAATAAAAACTCGCATCGAACAAATTGAAACTGGAAAATACCGCCTGTATGGACTGGTAACTCTTGATGAAGTTGCTGAACAATGTGATATTATATTTGATGATGAAGATTGTAATACAATATCTGGATTACTTGTAAAGTATTTAGGTAAAATACCAAGTGGTAATGAAGGTAAGGTATATGTAAATAACTTTGTATTTACAATTGAAAAAGTTGTAAATAAACGTGTAGAACAATGCACTATAGAAATACAAAAAGATACATCCCACTAACCGTGAGATGTTTTTTTATGGATAAATCGAAAATGTATTCGTGATTCCTTGAAAAAAATAATAAATAGGTATATATTATAGTTGAAACTTTTAAATAACATATCTTGACAAAATGTGATATTTAATGAAAATTGACAGAAGCTTGAAATAATGTAATGTAATGTTATTATAGTGTAGAAAGAAGGGATTTATTTGAAAAAAAATATAAGTATATTATTATTACTCATTTTTGGATTTACCATAATATATCCATTTACGGGTGCGACAAATGCGGTTTCTGAGGAACCTTCACAAGATGAGATTTTTACTGCTTATGATGAAGCAGGAAATGTTACATATATTTCAATTGAAGATGTAGAGTTACCAAATGAAGAAGAAATTGAAAAAATCGAACAAGACGGGTATCAAGTTCTGGCTACAACTGGTGAAGAAACAGAGGTCATTGATACTTTTAAAACAGAACAAGAAGCCAATCAATTTATCGACGCACAAAATTCACAAAACACACGTAGTCGCAGTACACAAGTGATGACAACATATGATGTTGCTACTATATCAGCAGATAAATATTCAGTTGTTTTGTTTCAAGGTGGAAATGTTGTAGTAAACTACACAAATCATCAAACAGGTATATCTGGATATACAAACCCTGCATTTGCACCAGATGCAGCTTACCTAGGAGAATACAATGGAGAAGTGTTATTCAAACAAGCAGGAGTAATTGGAAGAGTGTCAAAAAGCTCGGTTGCAATTGTACCGGCAAGTAGTGTTAAAATGCTTAGTCACTATTATGTTTCAGGAGGGTACATGTATCATGTAATTACGACTAATCTAACAACCGTAGCATCAACACAACGCGTTGGATATGCCCCTAATTATATGCAAACAGGAGTAATATATTACAGTTATGATGGACATTATTTTTACAATAATTACAATTCTATGATTGATGATTATACAGCAGGGACTAGTCATCGTGCAGTAAATGCATCAAGTAAGTATTATAATTATTATCAGTTTTTACCGCATCGTTCAACAACGCAATTTACAGCTAGCCAAATTGACGAGTATTTAAATGCTAAGACATCATCGTCATCAAAGCTTAGAGGACTTGGTTCAACTTTTATATCGAACCAAAATGATCATGGTGTAAATGCAGTGTTAATGCTAGGTGTTGCGATTAATGAAAGTGCTTGGGGAAATAGTTATATCGCTCATCAAAAAAATAATTTATTTGGACATAATGCAACAGATAGTAACCCATATGGTGACGCTAATGGATATGCAAGTCCAGCTTTAAGTGTTGCTTATCATGCAGATTACTTCGTATCTAGAAACTATGTTGACCCATCAGATTGGAGATATTTTGGATCACACTTAGGTGACAAACAAAGTGGGATGAATGTTAAATATGCATCTGATCCTTATTGGGGAGAAAAAGCAGCAACTAGAGGTTATTATTTAGAGGAATATTTTGGTATGCAACATACAGATTCTAATAAATATACAATTGGAATTGTTAATGGAAATAAAAATGTATATGGAACATCGACTTTGACATCTACGTATCATGTGTATGGGACAGGTGCTTCTAACAATGCACACACATTTGAGTATCCTGTTGTTGTACTAGATACTGTTGGATCAGCATATAAAATTCAAAGTGATACAGATATTAATAGCAGTCGTACAGATGTTGTTTCGCCAGATAGTTCTAGTTTCAATTATGATTTGATAGATGATGTGGCCTATATTTCGAAAGGCGATGTTACAATTGTTGATAATGGATCATATACAGATAACAGTGTTAGACCAGAAAATGCAGAAGTTATATATCGTACACACGTACAATATGATGGATGGCATAACTGGGTAGCAGATGGCGAGATGTCAGGAACAAGTGGTGAATCTAAGCGTTTAGAAGGAATTCTTATGGAGATAGGCGATGGGGCAAGCCATAGTGGTGGAATCATGTACCAAACACATATTCAAGATGTTGGCTGGCAAGATTGGAAGCATGATGGTGCAATGTCAGGGACAAGTGGCCAAGAAAAACGATTAGAGGCAATTCGTATTTTACTTACTGGCGATATTGCAAATTATTATGATGTGTATTATCGAGTACATGTAGAAGGATATGGATGGCTAGATTGGACATTTAACGGAAATTTAGCCGGGACTGCAACTTATGGGCTTAGACTAGAAGGTATCGAAGTACAACTAGTTGCTAAAGGGCAACCAGCTCCTGGTAGCACAGATACACCATACATACAAAATTATACTGAGTATCAAACTCATGTACAGTATGAAGGTTGGCAAGAAATGAAAACTGACATGGAAGTATCGGGGACGTCAGGTAAGTCACTTAGATTAGAGGCAATTAATATAGATTTAACAGAACAACCAGCAAGTGGAGACATTCAATATAGAACACATATTGAGGATATTGGATGGGAAACAACATGGAAAAGTAATGGTCAAAATTCTGGAACAAGTGGACAGTCAAAAAGGCTAGAAGCAATACAAATAAAACTAACTGGCGAGATGGAAAAATACTATGATGTATACTATCGAGTACATGCACAATATCAAGGATGGCTTGGATGGGCTAA
>CAYJEM010000037.1:0-20192 GCA_964369175.1 uncultured Erysipelotrichales bacterium
ATTGTAGAATCAAATTATATATAAAGTGGTGCGGTTGAAATTTGAAAAAAGAAAACATCCATTAGGATGTTTTATTAGCTTGAATATCTTTATTTTTATCAATTATAGATAATTTATCAAATTCAACTAAGTTATTATGAATACGTTTATTATTATTACGTTCACCTTGAGTCCAATTATATAAATAATGAAATCTAGCCCAGCGCATATGTTCAAGTCGTGCAAGTATTTGTTCTATGTCTTCAGTAATATATTTTGATATTTCTATAATATTAAAACAATTAAAGTTGGAACTACTAATATTTGATAGTTTTAGAAAATATGGTAATTTATACCATGGAAGAGCATTGGGATTATTTTTGGAATATTCACTGTGTTGTGCTTTTGCATTTTCAATTAGCTGCTTTTGAATAATAATATCATACGTATAAGTTGTATTATATTGACCAAAGATTTCAATAGGACTATTATTATCAATCGATATTGTATTAAAGTTCAATACTTTTATTTTATTTATAATAGGTATCATTTGGTATATGTTGTTACTAATATATAAGTTTTCATTAACAGTATCATTACATACAATAATTTCATCAGCATCTCTAAATAAACTTAAGTGTTGATACCAAGGATTATCATAAAATTTAATTGTGTCATTACTACTAGAATTTGTTGCTAGGGCGATGTTTTTCCAAGATAAGTGCAGATGTTGATATTCTTGCCAATTGCCAAAAAGGTGATAATTTATATTTTGATCTAAGCAATAAATATTAAATAGTAATCCTTGTTCTAAAATATTTTTAGCATAAATACCACTACCTATTATTACAATATTTAATGGTTTTAAAGATGTATAAACATGTTTACATATGGATATATTTTGATTGATCCAAAATAGTTGTGCAGTAGCACTAGCATTGCTAAATGGGAATATATCAATATCAATATTATCAAATAACATATCGTATTGTTGGTTTAATTGAATATAAACAGTAGAATTATTTTTTGTAAAAGTATCAATATTATTAAATAGAAAAGTCATATTTATATAGTCATCATCAAATAAGATAATATGTGTTTTAGCCTGTTTTATATCATCACATACAATATAAGAAATATCTTTTGTTTTTAAGTTTTCACTTAGTACACTTGTCTGTTCATTATTACCATATATAACAATCGGGTCAGTAAGTTTAAGTTTTAAAAAATTATATAACCTATTATATGAAGATTTAATAATGATAATAATCCAAGTAAGTAAAAATAATGGAGCAATCCATCTTGCTAATTCTAATATAAAATTTGATTGTTCAATATCATAGTTTAAACTAAATAAACGAATTGAAAAATATAAAGCATCAGTATACTCACCAGGGTAGTATTCTAAATAACCTATTATGCCAAGTGTAAAAGGAACAATTAAAAGCAATAATCTAAATAAAATAAATATATATTTTTTCATAATTACCAAAACTTCTTAAATTTACTTTTAAGATTTTTTGCAGTTTCTTTTGCACTATTTAAAGCATCATCAACATTTATTTCACTTGCTTTTTTATATATTGATGAAGCTTCAATTTTATCTTTTAATGCTCCGGCACCTTGCTTTGTAAGTTCTTGTAAATGTTTTTTAGATTCCTGGTTTCCTAAATTTGCACTTTTCCCATGATATTGAATAGCTTTAACATAATCAATCTCGACACCTTGTCCATATTCATAAATAATACCTAAATAGAAATATACATTTGGATCATTTTTATATTCTAATTTATCAAATAAAAACTTTGCTTTTGTAAAGTCTTGGCTAACATATTCTCCATTATAGTATGCAATTGCAACTTCATAATAGACGTCCTCAATGCCTAACTGAGCAGCCTTACAAAAATAATCAATCGCGATTTTATAATTCTTCTCAATAAATATACCCTCTTTGTAAAATTTACCTGCACGATATAATGAAAGGTTATGATTTTTATTAGCACCACGTAGATAATATTCAAAGGCTTTCTCTAGATCGATAACACCATTCTTCCCATATTCAAAACTAACTCCTAAGTTATAGATAGATAACACATCGTCACATTCATCAATCGATTTTGTATACCAAGAAACAGCTTTTTGACTATTTATTGCTACTCCAATACCAACATCATAAAAGTAAGCAATGTGAAATGCTGCATTTTTACAACCTAATTGATATGCATAAATGTAATATGCAAATGCTTTTTGATTATCTATCTGACAATCATTACCAAATTCAAAGTCTCTACCTTTTTGATATAATTGACTAGCAGAAAGTGTTGATAAGTCACTTTGCGGTACAACATAACTAACATCTTGTAATAAAGAAATTGAAGGACTATTATTTGTTGGAGTATTAATACTTTCACTATGTAACAGTGTATTATCGTCTTCAAATACTGATAAATCTGTCTGCATACTATTTTTTGTTTTTTCAACTGCATCACTTATAGTGAGTGCAATTTTTGCATAAAATTCATCATTATTAAAGAAAAAATTTGAATTTGACTTGGAGTATGCCAACATAACTTCAACAAGTTGAGTACAAATTCTCTTTTCAAAACGCATTTCTTTAACATAAGAATTTAATATATCAATATCCAAATATTTATCATTACTTGCAAGCGTATATATACGATCAAATGTATCATCAAACAACATACGTTCAACACCTTTTAATTTTAAACCAGTATCTTCTTCGTTAGACATTAATTCATCAATATTATTTTGGATATCATTATCAATAATTATAGGAACAACAGGTTTACGAATACGGTTTACCATACATATTGGTGTTTGGCTATACATTAATTCTAGCAATGTAGCATAACTTGAATAATAATGTTTTGAAAGAAATACAATAATTGCTTTACATTTAGGACTAGAAAGAGCTTTTTGAAATTCCTCTGTCCATAAAGCATTCGTTTCATCAAATGCTTTATCAAAATAAGTACGTAATCCAAATCTTGCTTGTAGTTGATATACAATGGTAGCTAATGCAATTTCCCAATCATCACTCTTATAACTAATAAATACATAAGGTACATTATCATCTGTCGTTGTGACTTTAAGTTGTTTATAACGTGAATCTTCCATACGCATTTGAATTTTTTTTAAATCCATAGTATCCCTCCTTACCATTAGAGGAAATTGCATGTTACTACAACCATTATATCATGCCCTTATAAATCACAATAATGATGTAGTAAAATTGTTTAATGCATATAAAAAATGTGCCTAAGCACATTCCTTATCTGCTGCAAAAATTACATTTGCTTCTTTTCTAATTTTTTCAATAATTGTATATACATCATAGCTATAATCTAATAAGCGATAGCATTCTTGATAATCTTTTGCATCAAATATTTTTTTAAATTCAACGATTTCAAAATACAAATTATTATCTGTTGGATGTTCACTATACTTTTGAGATGTACCATCAATTACATATTCAACATCGTGGCATCCACCAGATGATCCGTGCATATAAATTGAACCTTTTTCACCTTGAATATAAGCATGGCTAATAGCAGTGCTTTCCTTAGCAGCAACCATACTTGCAATAAATCCATCATAAGTAAATACTGCTACACCTGATGAGTCAATACCATTTTCTTGGATATTAGGAACATAGATAGCTGTTTTAGGGATACCAAACATATTCATAACAAAGTGAATATTATAAATATTTAAATCAGTTAGAGCACCACCTGAAAAATCAGGATTAAAGATATTTGGTTCATTACCTGCTAAAAAGTCATCATATCTAGAAGAGTATTTTGAAAAGTTACATTCAATCATACGAATTGTTCCAATTTCTTTAACTTTCTCTTTAATTCTTTTATAGTTTGGTAAATGAATTGTTGTAATTGCTTCAAATAAAAATAAATTTTTCTCTTTTGCAAGATCACGTAAAATAGCTAACTCTTTTGTAGTAGATGTAAATGGTTTTTCACAAATAACATTTTTACCAGCCATAAGAGCATCATGCGCTTGTTGAAAATGAATACTATTTGGTGATGCCACATAAATAAAGTTGATTGTTGAATCAGCATATAGTTTATTAATATCTGTATAGATTGTTCCTATATTAAATTTTTTTGCTAGTGGTAAAGCAGTCTCTTCTCTTCTAGAGTACATACAACTAACTTCTACACCTTCATTCATTGCAACACCTTCTAAAAATGTTTCTACAATAAAACCAGTACCAATTGTTCCAATTTTCATAACTATCTCCTTATTATTTGTTATTGTTTGTTATTATTATAATGTAATTATAATAATTAATAAATACTTATGGGCAATTTTCTTTTATAATTATAATAATATGTTTATAATTACAAAGAGGTGATAATATGAAAAAAACATTTGTAATAAAAGGAATGCACTGTGCGAGTTGTTCTAGCAAAGTTGAAAAAAGTATTAATAAATTAGAACATATACAACTAGCATCAGTAAATTTGTTAAATGAAACAATGAAAGTAGAAATGGAAGAAGATATAAGCAATACGATTATTACTACTATTGAAAAACTTGGTTTTAAAGCTAGTGAAAAGCAATTAAAAAAAGAAGAAATCTTTATTGATGGTATGCACTGTGCAAGTTGTTCAAGTCGAGTAGAAAAAGAAGTTTCAAAAATTGCTGGAATTGAAGATGCTTCAGTTAATCTTACTACTACAAAATTAACATATCGCAGTGCAAGTGATAATAAAAAAGAAGTTTATGCAAAAATAAAACAATTAGGTTTTGGATATCACCTTGAAAATATTGTAGGTGAAGAAGAAAAGGTAAAAGAAATAAATAAGATACTAAAATCATTTATATATGCATGTATTTTTACAGTTCCATTATTATATATATCAATGGGATCAATGCTTGGTAATTATAGTGTATATGTGCCAGATATTATTAATATTGATAATGGTCCAGTAGGATTTGCGATTATACAGTTACTTTTAACAGTGCCAGTATTGTATATTGGTAGAAGATTTTATATTAATGGACTTAAATCCTTATACTATCGTAGTCCTAATATGGATACATTAATTGCAATTGGAACTGGGTGTGCTTTTATATATAGCTTGTTTACAACCTACCAAATTATTGATGGGAATCATCACATGGTACATAATTTATATTATGAATCAGCAGTGGTAATTATTACATTGATTATATTAGGTAAATATTTTGAATCAATTAGTAAAGAAAAAACGAGTGAAGCAATAAAAAAACTAATAAAACTAGTACCAGACACAGCTACATTATTACAAAACAATCAACAAATTGAAGTGCTCCTAGATGAAGTTTCTGTAGATGATATCATTGTTGTAAAGGCTGGAGAAAAAATACCGTTAGATGCAGTTATTATTGAAGGTCATTGTAGTATTGACGAATCAATGCTAACTGGAGAAAGTATGCCAGTAGAAAAGAAAATCAATGATGAAATATATGGTGCAAGTATTTTGACTACTGGATATATATTAGCAAAAGTAAAGCGTATAGGGAAAGATACAACACTATCTAAAATAATTCAACTAGTAGAAGATGCCCAGGCAAACAAAGCACCTATTTCAAGAATGGCTGATATAGTAGCAGGATATTTTGTACCAACTGTTATGATATTATCATTAATTTGTTTTATAGGATGGATGCTTGCTGGCCAAACATTTACATTTAGTATTACAATAGCTATTTCAATTTTAGTAATTGCTTGTCCATGTGCACTAGGGTTGGCAACACCAACAGCAATTATGGTTGCAAGTGGTGTAGGGGCAAAACATGGGATTTTATATAAAGGTGGCGAAGCTATTGAAAGAATGGATAAAGTCGATACAATTATATTTGATAAAACAGGAACAATTACAGAAGGAAAACCTCAAATAACCAAAATACATGTTTATGGAAACTATGATAAAAATGAAATTGTTAAAATTGTAGCAAGCGGTGAAGCAGTTAGTGAACACCCATTAGCAAAAGCTATTGTTAACTACGCAGCACAAAATAACATAGATGTTAGTAAAATTAGTAACTATCAAACAGTTGTAGGAAAAGGAATTTGTTATAAATATGAAGATAAAACAGTTCTTGTAGGAAACGATAAAATAGTAAAGAATATTGATGAGTCTATCTATAAAGATGCTATGGAATATCTACAAAAAGGAAATACAGTTATATATATATCAATTGATGAGACAGTTGCTGGTATTATAGCGATTGGTGATATAGTTAAGGAAACAAGTTATAAAGCAATCAAACAACTAAAAAATATGAATAAAGAAGTAATAATCTTGACTGGCGATAACCAGATTACGGCCCGTGCAATAGCTAGAGATTTGGGTGTAGAAAAAGTATTTTATGAAGTATTACCTGGAGATAAGGTAGATAAAGTAAAAGAATTACAACAAGTAGGAAGCATTGTTGCAATGGTTGGTGATGGAATTAATGATGCTCCAGCACTCAGCCAGGCAGATGTTTCTTTAGCAATTGGTAGTGGTAGTGATATTGCTATGGAATGTGGAGATATTATTTTAATGAAAAGTAATCTGTTAGATGTTATTACAACAATAAATTTATCTCATCGTACAATGAAAACAATTAAACAGAATTTATTTTGGGCATTTATATATAATGTGGCAGGTATTCCTCTTGCAGCAGGTTTATTTTACTTATTTGGGGGACCATTATTAAACCCAATGTTTGGAGGGCTTGCAATGAGTTTGTCAAGTGTATCTGTAGTATTGAATGCACTGCGTTTAAAAAATTTCAAAGATAGCAAAAAAGAGATCTCAATATAGAGATCTCTTCTAAGTTTTGGTCAATTATTGTTTTTGTGTGTGTGTGATTTTTTGTTAATAATTGTATTTACCAAATTTAACTACACTATATAGACGGTACTATTATATAAAAAGTTCATTTTTTTTAATATTTTTTAAATTTATTGTTAATATGTTGTAAATTTGTTCTAAATTAAAATAATTATGGTACAATAAATTAGCTGAAAGGATGTGGGTATAGTGAAAAAAACAAATGAAGAATTAAAACAACTATTATTAAATGGAACAAAAGAAAAATTAATAGATATTGCTGATACCATCCATCCAGTAGATATTTTAGATATAATTCAAGAGGATAGCGAAAACGCTAAGTTATATCTAAAAAATCTACCAACAGAGATGATAGCAGATATCATAGAAGAATCTGAAACAGAAGATCAATATGAAATCTTACAATATTTCTTAGAAGAAACGCAAAAAGAAATCTTAGACGAAATGTCAAATGATGAAATCACCGACTTACTTGGAGAATTAGATTTAGAAGAACAAAAAGAATTATTAGAAAAAATAGGATATGAAGATAGAGTAGAAATTAAAAAGCTATTAGAGTTTGACCCAGAAAGTGCTGGAGGTATCATGGCAACTGAATATATTGATATTCATGCTAATAATACAGTTAAACAAACCTTAGAATTTTTACAAACCAATACCGAAGAAGATGCAACCTATTATCTATATGTTGTAGATAAACAAAATGTCCTTAAAGGCGTAGTATCATTGCGTGATATTGTAACAAGTACGTTTGATACACCAATATTAGATATCACAAATACAAATGTAAAAACATTAATGTATGATACTGATCAAGAAGAAGTAGCAAATACATTTAGAAAATATGGGTTTATCTTGATGCCGGTAGTGGATGAACAAAATCATTTATTAGGTGTTGTTCACTTTGATGATATCATGGATGTTATGGAAGAAGAAACAACAGAGGATATCCATTTACTTGGGGGAGTTAACTCAGAAGAGCGTATAAATTCATCGGTTATAGAATCATATCGAAGTCGTGTCCCTTGGTTAATTATCAATCTTGCTACTGCAACAATCGCTGCATCAGTTGTAAATGCTTTTCAAACAACAATCGATCAAGTTGTGTTTTTAGCAGTTATTATGCCAGTAGTAGCAGGATTAGGAGGTAATTCTGGAACACAATCACTTACAATTGTCGTTCGTGCCCTATCCCTTGGAGAAATCACTAGAGAAAATGCAGCAAGACTTTTCTTTAAAGAGATTCGTGTAGGAATTTTAAATGGTGTTACAGTAGGGTTAATTGCCGCATTTGCATCATCAATTGTTGGTGGTTCACCATATTTTGGAATAGTAACAGGGTGTGCAATGTTCTTTAATATGTTTATTTCTACTATTGGTGGTTTCTTTGTACCACTAATCTTTAAGAAATGTAATATTGACCCAGCTCTTGCAAGTAGTATTTTTGTAACAATGTTAACAGATACTTTAGGATTCTTGTTTTTCTTAGGACTGGCAACAATGTTCATTCAACAATTAAGCATTGTATAAAAGGAGAGTGTATTTCTCTTTTTTTGTATTTAATTTAATACAATTACGTGTATTGTTGATAGAATGAATAATATGTGGTATATTGTACGTAAGTTGGATAGAGGCGCAAGATGTTATTACCCTTTAATTGTATCATGCAAAGTAGATTAAAGATTAGGAACACTTGCCGAAGTTCTATATTTGTTGCATAAAATATAGTGCTGGGGATATAAAGAATATTTATATCACTGTCATTACAATAAGTAATGTTGAGCTATCATTGTACATACTAAGATGTAAGGTTGCAATGATAGAATTGCAACTTTTATATTATACAAAGGGGGAAACATAAATGAATAAGATTGTAAATGTAGTTACATGTAGCAATGATATTGTGCAGGTAACATTAGAAAATGTTACTAAGCACCCTAAATATATTGCAAATATATTTAACATCTTAAGTGATAATGATGTAAATATTGACATGATATCTCAAGTTGTCTTAAAAGATCATGCAGTTATTAATTTTACACTACATGATTATGATCAAGTTAAGTTAGATAATGCATTAGAAATAATTAAGGAAAAAAACCAAGGAATTTTCATGCATTTAACAAGAAAATATTCAAAGCTATATGTAGAAGGTCCAGGAATGGTAAATGAAGCTGGCGTAGCAAGTTTATTGTTTTCAATTCTTGGTAAGTATAATGTCCATTTTTATCAAATAACAACATCAGATGTTTCGATTAGTTGCTTAATTGATAATGAATATAGTAGTCTTGCAGTAGAAAAAATAAAGGAAGCATTTGGCTTATAAGGAGAGAAATATGACGTTATTTTATGGAAGTGCACCAGCCCTAATTACACCAATGAATGAAGATTTTACAGTTGATTTTGATAGTTATCGTGCTTTGGTAAAAAAATGTATTAATGCTGGAGTTCCAGCATTAGTTGTTAATGGAACAACAGGCGAAGCATCTACATTGACTGTAGAAGAAGAACATACATTAATAAAAATTGCAATGGAAGAAGCTAACGGAAAATGTAAAGTTATAGCTGGAACTGGATCAAATGATACAATGTATGCAATTGAACAAAGTAAAATTGTTGAAGAATTGGGAGTAGATGGTTTATTAGTAGTTACACCCTACTATAATAAAACGTCAAAAAACGGATTGCTAAATCATTATAAAATGTTAGCTGATAGCGTAAATATTCCAGTTATCTTATACAATGTTCCTGGAAGAACAGGAATGACTATCCCGGTTGATGTAGTCGAAGAACTTGCAAAGCATCCTAAAATTGTAGCTATTAAAGATGCTACAGGAGATATGTCATACACAATGGAAGTATTAACAAAAACAAAAAATTTAGATTTTGTAGTTTATTCTGGAAATGATGATATTATATTGCCAGTTATGGCTAGTGGTGGTGCAGGTGTAATATCAGTATTGTCAAATGTATATCCACGTGAAACAGAATTGTTATGTAAATATATTTTAGAAGGAAATATGCAAGAAGCAATGTCTTTAGCTTATGCATTAGATGATGTAAATGATCAGTTATTTAGTGATGTAAATCCAATTAATGTGAAGGCCGCATTAGAAAAACAGGGAATGTGTAAAGAGGTTTTACGTTTGCCATTAGTTCCAACAACACAAGAGAACAAAGGTAAATTATTCAAAGCTATGGATAATTTTGAAAAGTTGGGGTACTAAGATGAAAGTCATTGTTTATGGTTATGGATTAATGGGCAAAAAAATTGTTGATCAAGTTAATCAACAAACTGATATGGAGTTAGTCGGAGTTGTTTCTAAAGATTTTAAGGAGCCAATGGATCAATTACAATATACTGATTTAAAATTATGTACTCAAGTAGCAGATGTTATTATTGATTTTTCACACCCAAGTAATTTAGATGATGTATTGACATATGCATGTGCAAATAAAAGTAAAGTAGTACTAGCAACTACTGGATTAAGTGAAAGTCAAATTGAACAAGTTCAAAATGCAAGTAAAGAAATAGCGATTTTTCAATCATATAATACTTCACTAGGTGTACAAATGGTAACAAAAATATTGAGAGAAGTAAGTAAAGAATTATATAATAATAATTTTGATATTGAAATTGTAGAAAAACATCATAATCAAAAAATTGATGCTCCAAGCGGTACAGCAAAGCTATTATATGAAGTTATCAAGGAAGAAATTGATGAAGTTGAAGCTATTTATGATCGTAGTGCTATTAATGAAAAAAGAAAAAAGCAAGAAGTAGGAATTCAGGCATTACGTGGAGGAACAATTTTTGGGGAGCATACAATTATGTTTGCAGGTAATGACGAAGTAATTGAAATTACACACACAGCATTATCAAAAGAAGTGTTTGTTCAGGGAGCAATTAATGCAGCCAGAAGTCTTCAAGATAAAGATAGTGGATTATTTACGCTTAAAACGTTATATTAGGAGGAAATGTTGTGGTATTACAAAGTAAATTTATAGAGGTAGAAAATAATACCTTATATATAGATGGGGTTGATGCAAATGATTTAGTAAAGACATATGGTACACCATTATATGTAATGTCTAGAGGACACATAGAAAATCAATTAGAATTATTAACAGAAAGTTTTATGAACAAATTTGATAATGTTTTACCATTATTTGCTTCAAAATCTTTTAGTTGCTTAGCAATGTATAGATTAGTAAAAGAATATGGTATTGGCTTAGATGTTGTATCTGCAGGAGAAATGTCAATCGCATTAAAAGCTGGTGTTGATAATACAAAAATATATTTCCATGGAAATAATAAAACCCTAGAAGAAATAGAATATGCATTGCAACATGATGTATTACATTTTGTTGTAGATAACTTTTACGAAATAGAATGTATTGAAAAAATTGCTTCAAAGTATAATAAAGTAATAAAAGCTACAATGCGTATAACACCAGGTGTACAAGCTGGAGCAAACGAATTTATACAAACTGGTGCAACCGATACAAAGTTTGGATTTAGTACGCATGATGGTACATACTTAAAAGCTATAAAACAAGTAATAGATAGTACCTATCTACACTTTGAAGGGATTCATTGTCATATTGGATCACAAATAGAAGATATACAAGCATATATTGATGCTATGGATAAATTTGTTGATTTTGCTTATGAAATATATGATAACTTTGGAATTGTTATTGAAAAACTAAATGCTGGTGGTGGATATGGAATTGCATATACAGAAGATAATAAACCACTAGACTTTGTTGAAATTACAGAAACAATTGTTGATATTATTGAAAAAGGATTTGCAGCTAGAAATTGGAAAAGACCAATGGTATTAATTGAGCCTGGAAGATTTGTTGTTGGAAATGCTGGAGTTACATTATACAGTGTTGGAAGTTATAAAGATATTGAAGGTATAAGAAAATATATTAGCGTAGATGGTGGTATGACAGATAATATTCGTGCAAGTTTATATGGTGCTAAATATGATGCTATTATTGTTAATAAAGCATCTGATAAAAAAGATACTTTAGTTACGATTGCTGGAAAAAACTGTGAGTCGGGAGATATCTTAAGAAAAGATATTTATATGGCAAATCCATTGCCAGGAGATATTCTAGCAATGTTTTCTACAGGAGCATACCATTATTCAATGGCTTCAAATTACAACCAGTTAACAAAACCAGCTGTTGTATTTACATACAAGGGAGAATCAAAAGTTGTTGTAAAAAGACAAACTTTTGAGGATTTAATTGCATATGATGTTTAAAAAAAGATACATAGCATCTTTTTTTTAAAGAAACTATCATATCAGTAACACTATTATCAATGTTGTGTTATACTAACCGTGAGGTAAAGGGATACATCAAAACAAAGAAGTATTCGTTTAAGTAAGATGCAGGGATTAAAGAAATAGGAAGTGGATTTATAGATTATATCCCAAAAATCTAAGGTGTATCATATATTGACTACATAATATTTTAAAGCCGTGGAAGTATAAAAATAGTAACGAAGTAAAGTAATAAAATTGTATAATAAGTAAAGATTTTCTAAGTAATCTCCAAGAGGTATTGTATATAATATATCAAAGATAATTCGACGGTGGTATGCTTTAGAGCATAAGGGAGATTTATCTATAATGGAGAAATAAAAAGTATGTTTTGACTGGATACTAATATCCCTTTACTAGAATCAAAGTAGTCAATAGAATAGAAGGTTCCTAGAGAAATCTAAGAATCTTTTATTTTACTATAGCTTTTTATTAAAAAATACCATATAATGATAAAGAATAGTAACAAACAATAAAAATAAATAAGGAGAACCACATGAAAAAATACAATTGGGGAGTTATCGGAACTGGATGGATTGGTACAGAAATGGGTGCTGCACTAAACCGTGTAAATGGAGAAGTATACGCAGTATGTGATACGTCTTTAGAACGTGCTAGTGAATATCAAGAAAAATTTGGAGTTCAAAAAATATTTACATCAATTGATGAATTATTACAAGATGAAAGTGTTGATATTATTTATATTGCAACACCACATAACTTACACCATGAGATGATGGTTAAATCTTTACAAGCAGGTAAGCATGTATTTTGTGAAAAGGCCATAACTGTAAATGATGAGCAATTAAAAGAAGCAATGACTATCGCAAAAGAGAAAAACTTACAAATATGTGATGGTGTAACATTGTTACATATGCCTCTATATAAAAAAGTAAAAGAAATTATTGATGAAAAGAAGCTTGGAGAAATTAAAATGATTCAAGTAAACTTTGGAAGTCATAAAGAATATGATGTTACAAATCGTTTCTTTTCAAAAGAGTTAGCAGGTGGTGCACTTTTGGATATTGGAGTATATGCAGTATCTTTTGCTAGATACTTTATGGATAGCAAACCAACTGAGGTATTAACGACTGCAAACTTTTTTGAAACAGGTGTGGATGAAACATCAGGAATTTTATTAAAAAACAAAGAACAACAAACAGCAGTAATTTCTCTTACAATGAGAGCAAAACAGCCAAAGCGTGGACTGATTGCCTGTGAAGATGGATTTATTGAAATTTATGATTTCCCAAGAGCAAGTCAAGCAACCATTACTTATACTGCTGATGGGAATAAAGAAGTTATTGAAGCAGGAAATAGTGAAAATGCATTAGATTACGAAGTTCAAGATATGCAAGAATACGTAACAAATGCTAGTGGTGCTCAAAACTTACAATATGTAAGTGATGTTATGGAAACACTAACAACAATTAGAAAACAATGGGGTATGATTTATCCATTTGAATAAAACATATGAAAAAAAACAAAGAAAGGCCTGTATTAAATATAGACCTTTTTAGTATGATATGAAATCATAAAAAATTTAAAATAATGTAAAAAAAAGTGAACTTTTAGGTAGATACTACCGTCTATATAACTGACATAATAAAATATATTGTTTATATGTGTGTAATTTAATGAAAGAGAGATGTGTGATGAGTGTAATGAATGTAAAAAAACAAATGGAACAAGTAAAGAGTGTAAATGGAGGGAATAAGAATGACTAAATTAAAAAAAATCACAGTAGTGCTTATATGTTTGGTTCTAGTGTTGCAAGTATTTATCGTTAACCCTTTGGTAGTTACGGCAAATACTAATAATATCAAAGAGATTTTAAGCTTTGAAGAATTTGATAATACAACAACAATTTCAATTGGCGATGAGGAACCAGAGTTACCAAAAGAACTCACTGTTGCTATAGAGTATGCAGGTGATAATGATACTGACTCAAATCAAGAAGAAGCAGGTGATAATGTTGTTACTACAAATGAAAATATAGAGGTAGACTGGGAATTATCAGAGAACACAATATTTTCATCTGAGACAGCACAAGAGTTTATTTATACTGCAAAACTGACAGATAACTCATATGTTGTTGATAGCACTATAACTATGCCGTGTTATACAGTTATTGTTGAAGACAATGTGCAGACAACTTTTAATAATGATGATCCACAGCCGGTAGCTATTGATCAATTTTCTATTCAAAGTGATAATGGCGATGCACCTTTTTACATAGAAGGAGATGATAGTACCCTTTGGGATTATACAAAAGACCCTGTAAATAATTTAGATCCTATTAATTATACTGTATCGGCATCATTTGCAGGTAGAGAAGTATATTATTTCATTGTAGATATTAACCCATATAACATTGCAGAATTCCCTTTTAAAATAGGAGCTGCCTCGTTACCACTTGATGCGGCGAAATATAGTGTTGAAAAGATTGCAGCTGATTCTCAAAGAGTAATTTATAAAGTTAATGCACCTGATTTAGACAGTGTAACACTGAATTTTGGTGTTTCAGTTGTACTTGCAGATGAAGAAATTAATACTGAATACATCGATATTAACGGAACTCTTGGTGGTGCAATTGGAAACGCACTAGTAAGTGCTAATAATGTAAGATTTGGTGTAGGATTAAAAGTTTCAAATAATACTGAAATAGGTTTAGGTGATATACTAAACGAATCTGAGTATACTGTTTTAGAAGAGCATAAGCTTTTCTTTGGTTCTACTGCAACTGGAGATAAGCAAGAGGTTATTAATAAAGCTGATTTTGTTAAATCTGAAATAGTTGATAGAGATGGACAGGTAACAGCTCTTACATTACAAGATTTATACTTGCTACCTGATGGTAAAGTATATTTTAGTGATGATGGTAAAAACTTTAATCTTGATGATTATTTTATGAAATTAAACATTGATAATAGTGATCATTATGCTATTGGTGATTTCACATTAACAATTAATTATCCAGATGATTTTTCACAACAAAATACATTTGGTAAAGAGATTAATATTACTAGTAAGTATAAATACAAACACGACTATGAAGGAAGTAATAATTATACGTTTGGAGTTGAAAATCCAAATTCATACACAATTAATTCTACAAATTTAACTAAAGAGCAAACTCATTTTTTTGAAGGGTCAGTAGGTGAATCATTTGGTTTACGAAACGATATATATGTTGCAAAGACGCTTACAACTAAAGATGGAAATATAAATATAGGTATATCAAAAAATTTAAGTGAATACACAAAAGATAGTTATACAGCAAGTAAAAGTAGCACAGTCACATATAAACAATATATGCCAGATGGAACGGTTGAAAATGTTACTGTAGATTTAGGAAAAGTAACAATAAATATACCAGAACAAACATATGTTGATAGACTAGAGTCTGTTGTGTTATCTCCAGTTACTGTAAGTGAATCAACACCAGAAAACACTCAATTTAAATTTGAAATAAGTGGCGAATTGCTAGAAAGTGATCCTATGAATTTAATTGGATTAGAAACATATCCAAATGGAGTTATGACGTTTAGAGTACCAGCATCGTTTGATGCAAGTGCTATAAAACTTAACTACGCAACAAATTATTTTACGGGTTATTCATTAGGAACTGATAAATCTGGTACAGGAAATGAAATACCAGATGGAGAAATTGCATTAAATGGCAATAAAGAAATTCATTTTAAAATAAAAGAAACAGGATTTATAAGTACATCTAATAACGGTTTACAGTACTTAAGTGGATATTTTAAAGGTGCTTTTTCTAAAGATGGGGATAATAAATACATTAAAGTTGAAGTTGATATCGTTGATGCAAACCGAGAAGGTGATGATATCGTGGATAGAACAGTTCGTGATGATGAAGTAGATGGTAGAAAAAGTATTGATCTTGTTTGGACATATGGTGATACAGTAGATAATTTAAAGATAAGATTTTCTAGTTTAGGGGAATACGATACAGGATCAAGTGACAGACCAGCACATCTAAGTAATAGTTCGTATGGTATTCGCCAGGATCTCTTTCTAGATAGATCAGATTATACACCTACTGATGATATTGATGATGAAAAAATGCAATCAATTACATATAATGATTTAACATTTGACTTTACTACAGAACAAGCAGTTCATTTAAAACAGTTAAGAACTATTACTTTGTACTTTGGAGGTGACCACGGATCACTAAATGATTGGATGAGAAATTATAAAATTACAACAGTTCCGTATGTGGAATATACAACAGTAAGTAATCCAACCGAAGTTGTTAAGGTAGAAATTAGTAATATAAACCCTTACTTTGGACCACAACCCGACATGTACATCACTATGCCAACAGAAGGACAATTCGTTGTCCCGGAAGGAGAGTATTTAAACACATTAAAAGTAGTTATTCCAGAATTAACATTAAATAATACAAATTTATTGTCTGATAATGATGATAATAAATTGTTTTCATTCCGTTTTTCATCAACACGATTTGATAAAACTGAATGGGAAAAACCAGCAGTGGATGATGTATATGATAGTATACTAACAGCTACGGTTTCATCAACTAGCTTTATACATGTTGAAGAGCCAAGAGTAGCAACAGTTAAACACTATTTTACCTATGATAAAGAAGATGAATTATCTGTAACTAATCCTATAATTCCTAAAGTACCCACTTCTGAAAATGATTATGCAGTCTTACCTTATGATGTTCATGAATTTAGTATCAAATTCGATGGAGATTTCTTCAATGTAACAGTACCATATTTTAAACAAGGTACAGCTATTTATTTTGATCTAGATGATGACAACTTTGAATATGTTGGTGATGCATCACATATAACGCCAATAACAATAAACGGTACAGATGTATGGCTACGATATGAGCTTTCTGAAATTAACCTAAAAGAAATAGATGATGAGTATAGCACTGGTATGGAATTTCCTTTTAATTTTCCTGAAAATTCATTTATCGCAAAGCCAGGAAGTGCTACAAGAGCCTCAACTGCATTAGATAGTGGTGGGTCAATTAATACGCATGGTGTACATTATTTATTTAATGATGCTTTGCTTGATCTAGGTCCAATGCTTTCGACACCAATAGAAGAAAATAATTATGCTAAGTTTGTAACAGACATGGAAGTAATAGAAGATACAAATGGTCTAACTACGCTTAGTGATACAGAGTTAGGGATAACAGGAATATCAAGTTTACGTTTAACTAGATTAGCACTAAAACCGATTGTTTCAATAAATAATGCAACAGTCTCAGGTATTGTTTCCAAACCAGGTGTAGAGAATGGAGCAAGTGTTTCGCTAAGTACTGCAGATAAGGAATATGTTGCCCATGAACATGATGACTTGATTTTAAAAACCGACCTTATAAAATTAGCAGATGATGAAGTTAGTGCTATAATTACAGTGCCAAATGGAAATGATGAAAATATTAAAATTTATCTTGAGCAACTAATAGATAGTCCCGTGGGATGGACTATCACATATAAAGATGTTGATGGAAATGTTACAGACATCCCATCTGAAGTAAAAACAATTGAGATAACTAGTACAAGTACTGACTATTCAACAATTTCGCTTAATTTTCCGATGATTGCAGATGAAACTGATATTTATGATAATGCAACTGCTGTTGATGGAACTACGACTACTGTAAATACCGTAGCAAGTGTTAACTCAAAAGAGGTTGAAGTAAACACAACATTTACATTTAAATGGTATGAAATTTCAGGAATTATGTTTGTCGAAGATAAATATAACACGCCAGATGGTATTTACTCACCAGGATATGATATTTCCAACGATAATGATTTATCAGCTGATAGCGCTACTGGTGAAATGTATGCAACTGAGCTACATGATGGAGCAGGTAATCGAATCAATGACTTTGCTAGTTTAAGAGGAACAACGTTGACAGTGCAAAATAATACTTGGTTTACCGATCAAAACAATGAAACGTATATCCCAAAGCATACTGCAGAGAATGTTGACGTAAATACAAGCAAATATCAAGTAAATTATCAAAATGTTGGTACTGGAAAATATACTATTTCTATTCCACCGAAAGTAGAAGATTATAAACTTACATTAAACCTTCAAGAACTTTCAGATAAGTATACGATATCTACACTTCCAGAAACAGGAGATTTGAGTTTAAACAATAATCATTCTAGAAACGAAGGAATTATGTTTAGTGCAAACACAGATAAATTTGCAGTTACTACTGATGCAAGTCAAAACTTAACACAATATGAGTTAGATTCAGGAATGGTTGATATTGGAATATATCGTCAACCAACAATTACTGTATCAGATGTAGAAGTAAGAAAAAATCAAACAGAAAAAGTAACAGTGACATTAGATGGAACAGGTGCGATTACTACTGGTAAAGAATACGAACCAGAAAATAATGGGTTTGTTAGTGTCATAGGTGATGTTATTAAAAAAAGCGAAACGGAACTTGAATTAACAATTAGAGGGGATAATTCTACGATTGTTAATGAAAAAGCGATAGCGACAGGTACAAATTTCTTTGGTGAAATTATTCTCGGAACTGGAAATTACGAAGTATACGATCTTGCATATGTTATCTTCCATGATACAGATGCTAATGGTGTAAAAGGAACTTGGAATGATAGCGCAACAGAGACTAGTAAAAGAGTGAACTTATTAAAAAGAAATAGTTTAGTTGCAAGCGTTATAGAAGGAACAGCACCAAATCTTGAAAGTACAACAATAAAAGATGGTGTCGAATATACCTTTGAAGGATGGGGATATGAAGATGCAACTGGAACCCTTGTTGAGTATACTGCTACAACGGAATTAATGCATTTAACAAATCTTTATCCAATATTTATAGCAGAAGTGATTGAACCAAACAACTATGAAGTAGACTTCCATGGAAGTGGGTCAACATCTACTGATATGCCAAACCAATCATTTGTATATGACGAAGATGCAAAAGCATTATCAACAAATACATTTGAAAAAGAAGGTTCATTATTTGTAGGATGGTCTTTAACTGAAAATGGAACAACTGTAGATTATACAAATGAAGAGTTAGTTACTAACTTAACAGCTGAAAATAATGGAATAGTAAACTTATATGCAGTATGGGAAACAGATGTAAACGGTGATGAAATCCCAGATAAATATCAAACAGTTGTAACGTATGAAACAGTAAACGGAACATGGGATGGAACAGCGACTTCAAAACAAGAATGGGTAACATTTGTGGATAGTGAAGGAAATCCAAGTGAAACAGGAACTGCAACGTTGCCAACTACGCCAACAAGTGTGGCAAATGATGGCTATAGTGAAAGTGGTTCATGGGATATAACACCTCCAACAACAATCACAAAAGATGCCGGAGCACCGATATATACATTTACACATAATCCAGAAGGATTAACAGGAAGTCTGTTAATTACAACACCTTCACCAGAAGGAACATCAACAACAGTAAATAGAACAGAAAATGTAACAATTACTGCAACAGGTGTACCAACAGATGGAAACACAGATCATTTAGAATATAAATGGTTTGTAGAAGATGAAACTGGAGCATGGGTAGAAGTGCCAGATGTTGTAACATCGACATATACACCAAGTACTGATGAATTAGGTACAAAAGAGTATCGTGTAGAAATTACCGATACTAGAAACGGTGCTGAGGTAACAACAAATGAAGTTACTGTAACAGTAGAACCACATACAGTAACAACAGATGCAAATGGTGGAACATTTAGTGATGATACAACTACAAAAGAATATGATACTGGAAACGATGATACCTTAACTGATGGAAGTGTTCTAACACCAACAAATCCAGGAAATGTATTAGTAGGATGGAGATTACCTGATAATACGGTAATCACAACTACAGAGTTAGAGGAAAGAGTATTTAGTGAAGATACAACAGTAACAGCAGTATGGGAAAAAGATACATTAATTGATGAAGATGAAGATAAAGATACAGAGAAACCAG
>CAYJEM010000038.1:0-18603 GCA_964369175.1 uncultured Erysipelotrichales bacterium
CCTAAGCCAACTTCATATAATACATAATCTACCTTTTGTTGAATAAAATAAAATACCGAAATACACATTTCTATTTCAAATATTGATAAACCATATTCTAACCATTCATCAACATATGTATTTGCAATATCTACCAAAACTTTCTCATCAATGGCTATACCATTGATTTGAATAATATCTAAGCGAGATATTAGTGGCGGGGATACAAATGTTCCTATTTTGTATCTAGATTGTACAAGTACCTCTTTAACATAGTTTAAAGTTGATCCTTTCCCATTTGTACCACCAATATGAATACATGAAAGCGCATATTGAGGATTATCAATTGCATTCATATATTTTTGAAAATTATCTAAACTATATACACGATCTTTTTGGGTAGCCATAAAATCGATAAATTCATTATACGTCGTAAACATACATACCTCCTAGTAATAACTAGTATACAAAAAAAAAGAGTGATAAGCCACCCTTTTTAAAACTTTTCAAATTGTTCAATTGGTAATACAAATACTGTTGCACCACCAACTAATACATCAATCATAATTGGAGTAAAGAACTCACCCATTTCTGTAGGTGGTACTGTTGGTTCTCTTTCAACACGTTTTTTTGCATTAGCTTTAATTATTTCTAACACTTCATCAACTTTATCTTTATTTACACCAATCATAAATGTTGTATTTCCTTTTTTAAGGAAACCACCAGTAGTAGATAACTTAGTTACAAAATATCCACCATTTGTTAGTGCTCCTTGAACAGTATGACTATCATCATTATTTACGATTGCAACGACTAATTTCATAGTAATCCCTCCCCGTATATATTTATTTTATCACAATTTACAGTAAATAAAAAGTAGCGACTGCTACTTTGTATTGTCAAATTTATCTAGGTGTTCACTTTTACCAAGTACTAAGAATTGATCTCCTTCATGAATACGATATTCTGGTTCTACAACCAAATCTATTTTTTTTGTTTCACGATTACGTACACCTAAAATATTCATTTGATATTTACTACGGATATTTAAGTCTTGGACTCTTTTATCAATCCATTTTGATGGAACAATGATTTCTACTATTGTATTTTCATCATCAAGGTCAACAACATCCACAATACGTTTTCTAAGTAAGCCTCTAGCTACACGTTCACCCATATCTTTTTCTGCACGTATTACTTGGTCTGCCCCTACTTTTTCTAGTATTTGTTTGAACTCTTTATTGCGTGCTTTAGCAATTACTTTTGGGACACCCATTTCTTTTAAATGCATCGTTGCTAGAACTGCTTCTTCTAAGTGTGTTCCAATTGCTACTACGGCAACATCAAATTCATTAATTCCTAAAGCTAGCAAATCTTCACGACTTGTAACATCAGCAACAACTGCTTTTGTTACTTCATCGGCAATACGCTCAACACATGTTACATCACGGTCAATTGCTAATACTTCACACCCATTTTTTTCTAGAGTAGTGGCTACCGTTGAACCAAATACTCCAAGTCCTAATACTACATATTGTTTTTCCATAATCATTCTCCTACCCTAATAGTACATCTTCATCTAAATATCCAATATCTACAGTTGCTTTTTGCATATGTGATTTTCTTGCAAACGACAACATCATTGTAACTGGACCAATACGGCCAATATACATCAGTATCATAATTACTATTTTACCAACATCACTAAGTGCTGGTGTTACTCCAGCAGTTAGACCAACTGTACCAAATGCTGAGAAAACCTCAAATAGTAAATCAATAAACTGCATCTCTTCAGTAATACTTAGTACAAATAAACCAGTAGTCGCAATTGCTAAACTGATTGAAATAATCGCAAATGAACGTATTATTAAACGCTTTTTAATTCTTCTTTGAAATACTGTAACTTCCTTACGTCCTTGATAAATATTATAAATCATTAACACAGATACTGCAAAAGTAACCGTTTTAATCCCCCCAGCAGTACCTGCTGGTGATCCACCAATAAACATAAATATCGACATAAATAATTTTGTATGTGGATATAATGCGGCCATATCAACAGAAGCAAACCCTGCAGTACGCAATGTCACCGATTGAAAATACGACACTTGAACTTGATCAAAAACACTTAATGTTTGAAGTGTTGCTGGATTTTGAAATTCAAAAATATAAAATAGTACAGTACCACTAACTAACAATGTAATTGTCATAATTAATACAATCTTTGTATGTACTTGCAAAGAATTTAGATAACTCTTAATCTTGAATTTTTTGCATTTTTCTTTTGTTTTCTTTATCTTTTCAAATAAATCAAACCAAACAATAAACCCTAAACCACCACTTATAATAAGTGCTGATACAGTTAGATTTATAATAATATTTGATTGATAAGGCATTAATGAGTTTGCCCCTAAAACATCAAATCCAGCATTACAAAATGCTGATATTGCATGAAAGATACTATAATATGCGCCCTCTATAAAACCTTTTTCAGGAATAAAAACAGTTGAAAGCAATAATGCTCCGATTCCTTCACATGTTACAGTAAATAATATAACTTTACGAATAAATTGTCCTATACTATTTAGCGATGGCTGATTTAATGCTTCTTGAATCATGATACGGTTGTTTAAAGATAATTTTTTTCTTATCTTAAATACCAACATACTAAGTAATGTTAAAAAACCTAACCCACCTATTTGGATAAGTATAATAATGACAATTTGACCAAACAGTGTAAACTGATCGGCAGTTACTGCTGGTACAAGACCAGTCACACATGTTGCTGAAACAGCAAAAAACAAATTATCAATATAAGGTAGTGATGGTCCATTATTTGCTAATGGTAAAGAAAGTAACAATGATCCCACAACAATAACGCCAATAAAACTTAAAGCAATTTTACGAGTTGGTGGCATTGGTTTTCTTTCATTACTTTTTTCATTTACACTCATATAATTCTCCCTTAAAAATCATTTAGTAATATCTTCATAATACTACTATTACATAAATTCTTCAACAACCATTTTCAAGGCAATGATTATTAAAATAATTCCACCGGTAATTTCTGCATAATTTTTCAAACGACTTCCTACAATTCTACCGATATATACACCAAGAATACTAATACTACAAGTAATTATTCCTACAAGCAATGATGCTTGAATTATATTAACTTTCAAGAATGCAAAACTGATACCAACAGCTAGTGCGTCAATGCTAGTTGCAATTGAAAGCATCAGTAATTCTTTTAACGATAGTTCATTGTTATTATCCTCATCATCATTAGAAAATCCTTCTTTAATCATATTAATACCAATAAAACCAAGTAATATTAAAGCAATCCAATGATCAATAGAACCTACAAACTGACTAAAGCTAGCACCTAAATAATACCCAATTACTGGCATTATAAACTGAAAAAAACCAAAAAACAAACCTATTATTACAGCTTGATACAACCTCACTTTTTTCATTGATAGGCCTTTACAAACAGCCATAGCAAATGCATCCATTGCCAGTCCAATAGATAAAAATACTAATTGTAATAACGACATCCTTATTCCCCTTTTATAATCATTTGAGCACACTTCAAGCCATCGATAGCACTTGACATAATACCGCCAGCATATCCTGCTCCTTCTCCAATTGGATAGATATTTTTAATTGAAGCTTGCATACTGTCATCACGTACAATTCGAACTGGTGCTGAACTACGAGTCTCAACTCCAACAAGCAATGCATTCGTTGTAAAGCCAGGTATTTTTTTATCCATTAGTTGTAACCCTTCTTTTAAAGATATATTCACATCTTTAGAAAATAATTCCTCGAGATTTTTATAATTACTAGCTGGTTTTACACTTGTTTGAACAGTTGATTCAACAACTTCTTTATTCAAATATGTTTCAACTAACATAACTGGAACTTGATAATTTCCACCACCCAATTGATATGCTTTTTTCTCGATATCAATTTGATATTGCATCCCTGCAAGGACATCATCACTTCCAAAATCATTTTGATCAACCGTTGCAATAATCGCACTATTCGCATTTTCATCGTCACGTTTATAATTAGACATTCCATTAACAACTAATGCTTCTTTTTGACTACTTGCATTTACAACCACTCCACCTGGACACATACAAAATGTATACACACCTTTACCATTGCTTGTTTTTACTGCCATTTTATAGTCAGCAACTGGTAAATGTGGACTATTAGCTAGTTTTCCATATTGAGATTCATTAATAAAACTTTGTTTATGTTCAATTCGAAAACCAACTGCAAAAGGTTTTGCTTGCATCTCTAAATTATGCTTATGTAACATTGTATAAGTATCACGAGCACTATGACCAATAGCAAGTACAAGTTTATCAACTACACGTCTTGATGTTACATTATCTTTTCTTGTTTTAATCGCAATAATTTTATTATCCTCGACTTCAATATCTTCAAGCATTGTATCAAATTCAAATACCCCACCTTGACTAATAATATATGCTCTCATTGACTTAACGACTTTTCTTAATACATCAGTTCCTACATGTGGTTTACTACGATACAAAATATCCTTTGTAGCACCGTGTTTAACTAAAGTTTCAAGGATAAACTGTTTTCTAGGATCTTTCACCCCAGTTGTTAGTTTTCCATCAGAAAACGTACCAGCACCACCTTCACCAAATTGAATATTACTTTCGGTATTTAAATTACCTGTAGTAAAGAAATCATCTACTTGAATCTGTCTTTTATCAACATTACTACCTCTTTCAATAACCGTTACTTGATGGTTTCCACGAGCTAACTCATAAGCTAAAAACAACCCTGCTGGTCCACTACCAATGATTGTCACATCTTTTTTGCTCCCTTTTGTAATTGGATAGCTATATGGTTCAACTACTTTTAATTGTAATTTTTTATTATTATCGATTACAGTTTGTTCATTTTCAACAACAAACTGTAGTGAACAAATGTAATGAATATTATTTTTACGTCTTGCATCAACTGCCTTTTTAACAAGTTTTACATCTTTAATTTTATTTTTATGAATATGTAATAATTGTGATATCTTTTGACGATAATCTTTACTATCTAATTTTACTTTTACATTATCTATTTGTAACATTCTTTTTCCCTACCTACTATTCTACTTGCAACATGTTGACCAGATGCAAAAGCAAAATGCAAATTGTATCCACCACAATCACCATCAACATCTAACAGTTCACCTGCTACAAATATATTCTTATATTTCTTTAATTCTAAATCATCATTTACTTCATCTAACACGATACCACCTTGCATGACTTGGGCATGTTGACAGTCACGTAAGCTCTTTACAGTGAAACGTAGATTTTTACAATCTAGATTATATTTATCAAGAACAAATGCCAACTTATCATTTAGTATTCCTTCTAAGTACTTACTTCCAAATTGTTTTTTCCGTTCCATAAATATTCTTTGCATTTCATCGTGGCTATAATCTTGACACAAATCAATGCGAATTTCAATATTTTTTCCTTGATTTTTCCACCAATATCTTGATAATTGCATAATACATATACCCGATAGACCATAGTCTGTAAACTGGATTTCCCCATTACATGAAACTATGCATATACCATCAACTTCTAAAGAAACATTTGCTTTAGCACGAACACCTTTTAATTGTTTATATACTGTTGTAGTATTCATTGATACAAGACTTGATTTCCATGGCTTAACGTCAATATCTAAAGAATCGATTGGTAAAAGATTATCTGTTCCCGAAAGTAAACTTGCAGGACTTCCTGTTGTAATTACAACATAGTCTCCGTAGTATTTGCCATTTGTTGTATTTACAACATATTGTTTTCCTTGCTTCAAAATATTAGTTGCTGTTGTTTCATAAACAAACTTACAAGCCTTACAACTACTTTCTAAAACATTTTTTACAGTACTAGATTGATTACTATATGGATAGTATAGCTTCCCTACTTTTTTAACAAACATCCCTTTACTACTAAAGAATTCTTCAATTGAAAAATCATTAATAATCGTGGCAATATTATCATTTATTTCATTATAATATACACTATCAATATCACTATTTGAAATATTACAACGACCATTACCAGAAGCTAGGATCTTTTTACCACACTTATTAAATTTTTCAATAACAATTACATTTAGATTGCTATTACCCATTGAACTAGCAACAGCTAATCCAGCTGCACCACCACCTATGATTATTACGGTTTTCATCATTCCACCTCACGCAGTCATTATAACACAAATAAATTGCTCACTCTACACATTAAAATCTCTATATACTTGAAATCAGTAAATAATAACGATATAATAATAACACGTGATTTACACAAGGAGGAATTAGAATGGGTAGAGCTCATGAGGTACGTAAAGTTGCAATGGCAAAAACTGCAGCAGCTAAAACAAAGGTATACTCTCGTTATGGAAAAGAAATATATTTAAGTGCAAAACAAGGGGGAACAGATCCCGATTCAAATTTAACATTACGTCGTTTAATTGAAAAAGCAAAAAAGGACCAAGTTCCTGGTGATGTTATTAAACGTGCGATTGATAAAGTAAATAGTGGTGCAACAGAAAACTATGATGAATTACAATTTGAAGGATATGGTCCTAGTGGTTCTACTATTATCGTTAAATGTTTAACTGATAATATTAATCGTACTATTTCACATGTACGTCCTGCATTTACAAAATCAAAATCCAAATTAGGTTCTGAAGGTTCAGTATCTTATGCCTATGAAACAGTTTCTATCCTTTCATTTAAAGGATTAGATGAAGAGGCAGCTTTAGAAGCATTAATTATGGCTGAAGTGGATGCAAAAGAAATTGAAGCACACGATGATGGTACAATCGAATTAACTGGTGAACCACAAGATTTATACCGTATGAAAGAAGCTATTGAAGCAGCATGTCCAAATGCCGAATTTGAAGTTGAAGAAATCTCAACTTTCCCTCAAGATTATGTTGAACTTGAAGGTGATGACATGATGTTATTTGAAAGATTAAATAAATTATTAAATGAATGTGATGATGTTGATACAATCATCCATAACGTTAAAAACTACGAAGGTTAGTAGCTGTTAATGCATTGTTTCTATTACTAGAAATAATGCATTTTTATATGTTACAATACAATTAGGAGGAAATACTATGAATCTACTTTATATTTCTTTATTAGCCATAAGCTTAATACTTATTATCTTACGCTTTATATTCAAAGATAAAATTGCAGTATTTACACTATCGAAAACCTTGCGTGCCCTATTGCTTTTATTATTACTTGGGTGTATCATAGCAGTAATATTATTTCCAGGAAGTGAACTATTTAAAGTAACCTTATTAATACTTAGTCAATTACCATGGCTCTTTATTAAAAATGAACATAAATAGAAGAGGAGACACACATGAAAGTAAAACATTTATTTCATTCAGGATTTTACATTGAATTAGACACCGTTACTTTGTTATTTGACTATTACAAAGGAGATTTATCTAATATCAATACTAAAAAACCATTATATGTATTTGTAAGTCATCATCATCGTGATCACTTTTCAAAAGATATTTTTACAATTAATCATCCAAATATTACCTATATTTTATCAAATGATGTTGATGGTGAAGGTATCAAGGTATTGCCAAATAATATTTATACCATTGATCATTTAGTCATTACTACTTTAGAATCAAGTGATCTTGGAGTAGCATTCATTGTTGAAGTTGATGGTAAAAAAATATTTCATGCCGGAGATTTGCATTGGTGGCACTTTAAAGAAAACACAATAACAGAAAACAATATTCAACAAGAAATCTTTACTAAAGAAATCCAAAAAATAAAAGATATCGAATTTGATATCTTTATGGTTGTATTTGATGTCCGTCAAGAACATTATATTTATCTAGGACTTGACTATGTCCTTGCAAATATTACTGCAAAGAATATTATTTGTATGCACTACTTTGGACAATATGAGCGTACTAATGAAATACTAGAACCATACTTTGATGAACCAAATATCATTAAGGTAAGCAAACGTAATGAAATCTTAAAACTAAACTAGGCGATGAAGTTTATCGCCTTTTATTATTCTATTTAATTCTTGCAAGTCCTTGTTCTATTGCAACTTTTGCTACAGCGTCAGCTACAGCATCAGCTACATTTGGATTCAGGGCACTAGGAACTACATATTCTGATGACAATTCATCATCACTTACTAAATTTGCAATCGCATAAGCAGCTGCTACTTTCATTTCTTCAGTAATCTTTCTTGCTTGTACTTTTAATGCTCCTTTAAATAATCCTGGAAAAGCTAATACATTATTTATTTGATTTGGATAATCTGAGCGTCCAGTTCCAGCAACAACTACACCTGCATCAATTGCTTCATCATATGTAATTTCTGGTTCGGGATTAGCCATCGCAAATACAATAGCACCAGGTTTCATTGATGATGCCATTTCTTTTGATAATACTTTTGGTGCTGAAACACCTAAGAAAATATCTGCTTCCTTGCAAGCATCAGCCATTGAGATACGTTTTTGCTTACTATTTGTAATTAAAGCTAGTTCTTTTGATAAAAAGTCATATGAATCACTATCTTCTTGAGTGATTACACCATTAATTGTATAGGCATAAATTTCTTTAACACCAATTTGATTTAACATTTTAATAATTGAACTTCCTGCTGCCCCAGCACCTGAAACAACAACTGTACAATCTTCCATCTTTTTATTTACTACCTTTAAGGCATTTACAATTCCCGCTACTGCAACAATTGCAGTTCCGTGTTGATCATCATGAAATACTGGAATGTCTAATTCTTTAATTAATGTTCTTTCAATTTCTACACAACGCGGTGCTGAAATATCTTCTAGGTTAATTCCACCAAATGTTGGTGCCATTGCCTTAACAATTGAAATAATTTCTTTTGGATCTTTTGTATCTAAACAAATAGGTACTGCATCAATACCTGCAAATTGTTTAAATAAAATAGCTTTCCCTTCCATTACTGGAAGCGCAGCTTCAGGACCAATATCCCCTAGTCCTAGTACAGCTGTTCCATCTGTTACGACTGCAACACTATTTTGTTTCCATGTATATTTATATACATCATCTTTATTTTTAGCGATTTCACGACATGGTTGAGCAACACCGGGAGTATATGAAAGCGACATATCTTCACGTGTATTTAGTGGGACTTTTAATTTAATTTCAAATTTCCCTTTTATTTCTTCATGCATTTTTAATGATTGTTGGTATATATCCATTATGATTCTCCTTCCATCTTACTTTTGATATTATAGCATACAAGCCATTTATAAGAAATATAAAAAAAGACGATTTCAAAAATCATCTTTACATTCATTATTTCATCGGAATAGTGTTATCCTCTAGAAATACGCCATCCTCTTGAATCAAATATTTATATTCACTTGTTGTATTTTTTACTACCACAAGGGTACTTGTTTCACTAACATTTATCCCTTTAATGCTTTGGCTATATATTTCGGTGCTAGGTACTATGAATATAGTAAAAAGACACATTACAACTACACAAAATAAACGTATTTGCTTTAAAGTATTCATCATATACTTTGTCTCCGTTTCCCACACACATACATGGATTATATCATAACAATCTGCTTATGTCTATTTTATATCAAAAAAACAGTAACCCCTTTCAAGAGCTACTGCTTTCTAAATTCAACTATTTCATATTTATTACTGCAAATTAAAATAATCTTAAATATAATATCAAACAAATAATATACAAGTATAAAGATCGCAACATTTACAATAAATTCATGCTGAATATTCATAGTTATTAACCAACATATTACTAATGATGAAATAATTGACACTAGTGCTGTTCCTGCTGGAAAAATCATATCATACATTTTATGACATTCTGGACATCGTCGTATTGAACGATACGCAAACTTGTAAATATTAAACTCGTAATCGCATTGATCACATTTCATTATAATGTACAAATCATGACTGACATGTTCCCATTACAGTCGAATTCTTTTGTATCAGCACATACTAAGCAATGTGCTCCAGCTTTTACAGGTTTGCCAGCAAGTGTTCCTTCACCTTTAATTACACTTACCATCATAAATGGTTTATCATTGTAAATAGTATTATCACCAGTAACATCATACTTCGTTACTGCAAAGAAATCACCTTTAACCATTACTTGTTTTGTTCCATTTTCAATTGTTTCAACGCTACCTAAATCACTATTTGTATCAACAAATGGTACATTTGTTACATCAATTGACTGTTGAACATGTAACTCTCTTTCATTACCAGCATCATCTTTTCTATGATAATCATATACTCGATATGTAATATCCGAAGATTGTTGTGCTTCATAAATTAATGAACCACTACAAATTGCATGAATTGTCCCTGTTGGAATATTAAAGAAATCTCCCTCTTTAATTGTTAATGTGTTTAATAAATTATCATAATCATCATTTTCAATTGCTTTAACCAAATCTTCTTTTGTTTTAGCATGATGACCCATAACCATATTTGTACCAGCGTCAGCTTGTAATACATACCAACACTCTTCTTTTCCAAGTGAATTTTCATGTTTTTTAGCATATGCATCATCAGGATGCACTTGCACAGATAAGTTATTATTTGCATCAATTATTTTAATTAATAATGGAAATTGATCACCTTCAACATTACCAAATAACTCGCGATGATTTTGCCATAACGATGATAATGTTTTACCTTCAAATGTTCCTTCACTAATTACACAATCACCATTTTTATGTGCTGAAATAGCCCAACACTCACCTGTTTTATCACTTGGGATATCATATCCGTATACATCTTTTAATTTTCTTCCACCCCAGATCATCTCTTTAAAAACTGGGTTCATCCATAATACTGTTGCCATTTTATCGCTCCTTTATATATTCTAATCCTTGATTTTCATCATATACGATTATACCATGAACTTTAAGGTAAGTGGTAGTAATTCCATCACCATTAATTAACTTTTTGGAAAAACTACCATCATATATTTTACCACATCCACAACTTGGACTTTTTGATTTTAATATCGCTACTTTAATATCATGTTGCTTAATTATTTCATAGGATTTTTTTGCTCCATCAATAAACTCCTTTGTAAAGTCATCGCCATTACTTGTTAATACTTTATCGCCAGTAATTTCCACTGGAAATCTAGGAACCGGCATACCCCCTAGTACTTCTGGGCAAATGCATACAGCTTGTCCATTTTCTACAAGCTCTTTTATTTTTTCTACAGTATTTGCTTTACCATCATAACGGCACGCAACTCCTGCTAAACAACTACTCACAGCTATCATATAATCACCTCGATTATATAGTAGCAAGCAAAATCATTTGTTGCAAGTATATTTGTAGATGGTATAATTTATAAAGAGGTGATTATATGAAAGAGAAAAGTTCTATCTTTATGACATACGGTATGGTTTTAGGAATGATTATTGGTGTTATTATAACTGTTTTTATTTTAATTTTCGCAAATGAATACAGTTACTTATTTCCAGTAATTTTGTTAGCTTTTGGGATTTTATTTCGAATTATTGGATATGGTCTTGATCGTATGATGGATGCTCGTAGTAAATAAAAAACAAGTAAAATTATATTTTTACTTGTTTTAATTTTGTCTTCTTTTTGGTTTTACAAATACTAGTCCAATGTAAACAGCTACTAGTATAATTCCTATTGTATATGGTAAATACTTATCAAAAATAAGGTATTGAACATACGGTAAAAACTCTTTTTCAATTTCGATATCACTAACAATTTCTTCGCGATATACTTCTATTCCTTGATATAAAATAATATATTCACCTAAACGATCACCAATATGAATATCAGGGATAATATCCGGGATATGATATTGTATTTCAAGTTGATCAATTGTTGTACCAGTTGGTAAAAATAACGTTACATTACTTGGCGCTACTAATTTATAATTACGCATCTTATGAGCATATAAGATTGGAATCTCTGTTAATGCATCATCTTCTTCAATTACGGTAACATAACCGTGACTATTTTTTACTAGTTCAATTAACCCTAAGGTATCACGCATAGCAGGACTTGATTCTTCTGAATTTGTTTTAGCCGTTATAGTAATTGTTTCTCTACCGTTAATCTTTACTAACGATGCTAAGCAACTTTGGGCTTCAATCGTATATCCTGATTTTGTACCAATAATAGCACTTGTATTTAAATCCGCATTTCCTGCATATAAGATTGCGGTATTTGCCCATGAATGTAAGCCATTTGACGTCTTATATGAAAATGTTGTATATACTTCATAAAATGTTTCATTTTTAATTGCTTCTTCAACAATTTTAGCCATATCTCTAGCAGTCGTATAATGATTATCTGCATGTATTCCAGTTGGGTTTTCAAAATGAGTTTTTGTAAGTCCGATGCTTTTAACATAGTTATTCATTTCATCAACAAAACCATCAATTGAACCTGCAAGGTTAAATGCTAGTGCTCTGCATGCATCAGCCCCTGAAGGAAGTATTACACCGTATAGTAAATCACGATAAGTAACTGTTTCTCCAACAATGAAATAGGCAGCAGATGCTCCAGTTTCGAAAATAGTATCCAAATCATCTTCAGTAATAACAACAGTATCATCTAGTGAGACACCATTTTTTTCCATAAGATTGATTGCCACCATAGCACTAACTACTTTTGTCATACTTGCTGGATACATTTTTTCATCAGCATTTTGTTCATATAATACACGGCCTAATTCTAAATCATAGGCAAACAAGAACTCCGAGGTAATCCCTGCTGGTTGAGTTTCACTTGTATCCTCTGCATATACAGAACTGTTTGAAAAAACCGATACAACAAATATACAGATAATTAATAATATTTTTTTCATGGATTATCCTTTCTTTAAAAATGATAATTTGGTTTCTGATATCACAATTGCGATGAATACGATAATAAACCCAATTAATGTTTGAACTGTTAATATTTCTCCATAAAGTAGTACTGAAAATAAAACCCCAAATACTGACTCTAAGCTAAGAATCAATGATGCTTTACATGGATCAGTTATTTTTTGTCCAATATTTTGGAATGACATTGCAATAACTGTTGCAAAAAGTACTAAATATAGTATTTCAAAATATACAGACAAAGGTGTTGCTTGAATTAATGCAATTGTATTTTCTGTAAATAAACTTACAATCATAGAAAACATTGCTACACATATAAACTGCATAGTAATTAATGTAGTAATATGTTGCCCTTTAGAATATCTTTCTAAAAAGACCATATGAAAGGCAAATAAAACCCCACTACAAACTGATAAAAAATCACCAATTTGAATCTGCATACTCCCTGTAAGAGAGATAAATCCAATTCCTAGCAAGCATAGAAATGCCGCAATAAAGCTATATCCATCCGGTTTCTTTTTATACATCACCCATGTAATAAACGGTACCACAGCACAATAAAATGCTGTCAAGAAGGCATTTTTACCAGGTGTTGTATATAGTAAACCAGCAGTTTGAACATAATATGCTGCTGCTAGAAAGCTTCCTACAATTAATCCTTGAATTATTTGTTTTTTTGTTAGACGTTTTATTTCGCCTTTTTTTATGTAGTAAAAACATACTCCAAACATCACTAATGACGATAATGTAAATCGTATAAATAACAATGTTGAAGGTGGTAAATAATCTACTGCACTTTTCATAAAGATAAATGAGCTACCCCATATAATTGCAGCAATAAATAATAATATTGGTCCTAAATGTTTCTGTTTCATACAAAATTTTGAAAAATAAATGGTACAAAAGTACCATTTATCTTATCCATGCACAACGCTATGACAACGTGTACAAACTTCTCCTTCCATTTCACTTTCATCAAAGTAATTCCAACAACGAGGGCATTTATCACCATCGAATTTTTCCACTTTAATGTAACTACTATCAAACTCAGGTAGTGTTGTGTCTTTTACTAGTTCAACTTTAGATACGATAAAATATTGTTTTAAATCATCATGAATTGTTTCTACATCAATGTATTCATCTTTTAAAGATAATGTTACTTTTGCCTCTAATGATGATCCAATAACTTTTTGATTACGTAACTCTTCAATTGCTTTTAAGACATCTTTACGTACATGTAAGAAATTATCAAAGAACGCTTCTACCTCGCTACCATTTTCTACTTCTAGAACTGCCGGCATATCTTCTAAGAAGATTGACTCTGCTTTCGTTGCATCACAGTGGAAATGATCATGTAACTCTTCACTTGTAAATACTAATACTGGTGAAAGTAATTTCATTAACACTTTTGCATGGTAGTATAATACTGTTTGTACTTGACGACGACGCAGGCTATTTTGTCCTTCGATATATAAGATATCTTTTGTAAAGTCCATATAGAATGCACTTAATACATTTGTAAAGTAATTAATAATTAATTGGTTTGCTTCAGCAAAATCAAATGCATTGTATGCATTATGATAAGCTTCGATTAAATGATTTAATTTCTCTACCATATACTTGTCTACATTTGTTAAATCACTAGTAGCAACAATATCCGTTTCTTTAAAATCACTAATATTACCTAAGATAAAACGCATTGTGTTACGGATCTTACGGTAACTTTCAGCCACTTGCTTCATAATATCATCAGAAATACGAACATCTGATTGATAAGCACATGATGTTGCCCATAAACGAACAATATCTGCTCCATATAAGTTTACAAGTTTAATTGGATCTACTGTATTACCTAATGATTTAGACATTTTATTACCTTTACCATCTAATACAAATCCATGTGATAATACTGTTTTATAAGGTGCTTTGTCAAAACAAGCAACACCAATAATTAATGATGAGTTAAACCATCCACGGTATTGATCACTTCCTTCAAAGTATAAATCAACTGGATAATTGTATCCACGTTCTTGCATACAACCAGTATGACTTGAACCTGAATCAAACCAAACATCCATAATGTCAGTTTCTTTTTTGTAAATTCCATTTGGAGATTTTTCATTTGTATACCCTTCTGGTAACAAATCTTTTACATCTCTTTCAAACCATACATTTGAACCATGTTCTCTAAATAATTTAGAAATATGTTCAAATACTGCTTCTTCAATAATTGGACTACCATCTTCTAAATAAATAATTGGAATAGGTACACCCCAAGTTCTTTGACGTGAAATACACCAATCTCCACGATCACGAATCATATTATAAATACGCACATGTCCCCATTGATTAATCCAATGTACTTTATCAATTTCACTTAAGATTTTTTCACGAATCTTATCAACTGAACAAAACCACTGTGCTGTCGCTCTAAAGATTACTGGTTTCTTAGTGCGCCAGTCATGAGGATAACTATGCTTAATGAATTCTAATGAAAGCAAAGCCCCTAATTCATCTAATGCAACACCGACTGTTTTATTAGCCGCGTCAACATGTTGACCAACTAAGAATTCACCAGCTTCTGCCATCATTTTACCATGCTCGTCAACCGGACAAAGTGTTGGTAAGTGGTATTTTTGACCAACAATAAAGTCATCAGCCCCGTGACCTGGTGCTGTATGAACACACCCAGTACCAGCTTCATCAGTTACGTGATCTCCTAAGATAACTAATGTATCTCTTTGGTAATACTCATCTTTATCAACAAATGGGTGGACGCAAGTAATTCCTTCTAACTCACTACCTTTGTATCTAGCTACAACTTCACCAGTTAATTTGAATTTTTCTAGTAAAGTATCTTTTAATGTTTCTAAGAAAATTAATTTTCCTTTTTCTGTTTCAACAACACAATATTCTAAATTTGCATTTAAACAAATACCAACGTTAGCTGGGATTGTCCATGGTGTCGTTGTCCAGATAACAAATTTTTCATCACCTTGTAAAACTCCTTTTGTATCTTTAACATTGAATGTTACATAGATTGTTGGTGATTTTACATCATGATATTCAATTTCAGCTTCAGCTAATGCAGACTCTGAAGAATATGACCAATACACTGGTTTTTTACCTTTGTAAATTAACCCATCCATTGCCATTTTCGCAAATACATCAATTTGATTTGCTTCAAATTCAGGTAATAATGTTAAATATGGGTTATCATAATCAGCAAATGTACCCATACGGATTAATTGTTCCTTTTGATTTGCAACTTGCTTTAATGCATATTCATGACATTTTTTTCTAAAATCAGCAGTAGATAATTCTTTACGATTCACCCCTAATTTTTGAATAGCATTTTCAATTGGTAAACCATGTGTATCCCATCCTGGGATAAATGGTACATGATGACCAGTCATTGTTTTATAACGAACAATAACATCTTTAATTACTTTATTTAACATATGTCCAATATGCATACTTCCATTTGCATATGGAGGACCATCATGAAATGTAAATGTTGGCATATCTTTTGTTTTTTCTAAAACTTTAGCATATAAGTTTGTATCATTCCAACGCTCTACATATCCAGGTTCTTTTGTTGGTAATTTCCCTTTCATTTCAAATTCAGTTTTTGGCATTAATAACGTATTTTTGTATTCCATAATATCTCCTTTTCCAACTAAAAAACGCCCTCCAAAGGACGTCATAACGCGGTACCACCTTATTTAATGTATTTCTACACACTTTATATCTTAACGCGATAAACGGTTGCTCCTACTTATTTTCAAAGCACTACTCCAGAGTGATTTCGTACATGTTCCATTATTGATTTTCACCAACCATCAACTCTCTAAAAACTTTCCATGTATGCTGTCTCTTTCAACGTATTTATATCTCTTTATCTTCTTGTATCAATTGAAATACTTCTGAACCATCAATTGAATCAATAATATCTTTAGACATCTGTTGTACAGATGCTCTAAACTTAACTGCTTGCTCTTTAAAATCTTCCATTTCCCCTGATAAATTACGAACATACTCTAATGATTCTTTTAAAATCATATCGGCATTACGCTTGGCTTTATCAATTAGGTCACTAGCTTCTTTCAAAGCTAACCTAGCAATTTCTTCATTTGTCTTTTCTATGATTTCAACACGGTGATTTAATAACTCATTTTGTTCAGTTTCATGAGTTAACTGTTTCTCTAAATTTGAAATTGTTTCTTGTAATGCTTTGTTTTTTTCTTGTAACATTTGCATTTCAAAATCTACCTGTTTAACATCATATCCTCTAAATTGTTTATTAAATGTATTCACTGTGTCACCTCACTTATTTATAATAATATCCCTCAACTACACAATTATCTGCTTTGGTCTTACGCTCTGTTATTACAATCATTACTCGACCATGACGTTTTAACGATATTATATCATTATTATTACATAAATAGCTACTTTCATCAACCATTTTGTGATTAACTTTTACATGTCCTGCTTGGACAAATGTAACAGCTTTAGCACGTGATAACTTATACAATGCAGCCACCATCTTATCAAGTCGCATACTTGATGCGATAACTGTTCTAACAGTATATTCTTGCTTCTTTTTAACAACTTCATCAACTTCTAGAAAATGGATTGTAGCTCGTTTAATCTTTTTACAATTATCTCTAACATAACTTACCATTGTAGTATCTAATGCGATGTAAAAATCACCCTCATAGCAAACAATATCACCAAATAATTCTCTTTTTACTCCAAGTGACATTAATGCCCCTAAGATATCTTTATGACCAATCTTTTCAAACTGACTAGGATATTTTACTTTTACGACGGTAACCTCAAAATCTTCTTTATCAATAATAAAATAACTTGGTGCTAGAATGCACTTTTGACTTTCTGCATCTTCTATACCACCACTAAATAGAACTTGAATATCTGGATTTTTACCTACTAAATTCTTAATGATATCCTGGTGTCGTGGATTCAAAAATTTAGTAACTATTATTTTTTGTTTATACAATACCTGATCAATATATGTTAGTACTGCTTTTACAAATTGCTCTTCGCCTTTAAAATGTTCGTACATATACAAAGAAAGTATTAGCTACATGCTAATACTTACATAATTATTCAGATAATTCGTCTGCATCAAGTTCAATATTTCCACCAACACCAATATTTTTAGGTGTACATAAGAATATTTTTGGTCCAATTCTTTGAATATCACCATCAATTGCAAAAACTAATCCACTTAAAAAGTCAATTACGCGTTTTGCTTGTTCTTTTTGTAAACGATGTAAGTTAACTACAGCCGCTTTCTTTAATAATAGGTGAGAACCAATTTCTTGGCTATCTCCAAATGAACGAGGTTCAAATAACATTAAATGATTATCTTTATTAGCATCTAGTGCACGAACAGCATCACTTGTTCTTGAATTCTTTGCTGATTCGAACATGCTTGTTTTTGCCTCTGTATTTATCTCAATAGTTTCAAATTCTTCTACTTCATTTTCGTCTTCTTCGTTTTCATCAAAAAACCAGTTTTTAACTTTTTGTCCGTAACCCATTGTCAAGACCTCCTTACCAATTATTTTAATTATAGCATATATCAAACATTATGCAACGTTTAATACATTTATATACGCCCTT
>CAYJEM010000039.1:0-18282 GCA_964369175.1 uncultured Erysipelotrichales bacterium
AGTACTACAAAAACTTGTGTAAGAGTAACTTCTACTTATATTTTTAAAAGTAGAAGTTAGTCTTACACTTAACACCTTATATAAAAGGCACTTTTTTTGTATAGTATTATACTACATATTATGATATAGTTTATAAATATAATACAAATTATGGAGGTATACAATGGTATTGAATTTTATACGTGGCTTTTGCATGGCAATGGCAGATAGTGTTCCAGGTGTTTCGGGTGGAACAATTGCGTTTTTACTAGGATTTTATGATAAATTTATATTCTCATTAGATAGTCTAGTTAGTGGAACAATGGAAGAGAGAAAAGAAGGATTTATCTTTTTGTTAAAAATTGGTGTTGGTTGGATAGTTGGATTTCTAGCATGTGTAGTCTTGTTAGCTTCATTATTTAGCGAACATATTTATATGATTAGTTCATTGTTTTTAGGATTTATCGTATTTTCTATCCCGCTTATAGTTAGAGAGGAAAATAAAGTAATATCTGGAAATCATTCTCACCTTATTTTTACATTGCTAGGAGCAGCAATTGTATTTGCAATTACTTACTTTAATCCTGCAAGTGGTAGTGGTGGAATTGATATTACAGTAAGTAACCTTTCAGTAGGTCTGGGGATTTATATCTTCTTAGTTGCTATGGTTGCTATTTCAGCAATGGTATTACCAGGGATTTCAGGTTCAACAATATTATTAATATTTGGTTTGTATGTTCCAATTATTACAGGTATTAAAGAGTTACTTTTATTTAATTTTGAATATTTGCCTGTAATCATGATTGCTGGGTGTGGAATAATTGTTGGTATATTATCAACAGTAAAATTAATAAAAATTGCATTGAATAAATGGCGTAGTCAAATGATTTATTTTATCATAGGTCTAATGATTGGATCGTTATATGCTATTATTCAAGGTCCAACAACTCTAGATGTACCTCAACCTGAGTTATCTATGGCAACATTCAATCATTTGTTTTTCTTCTTAGGAATTGGTTTTTTATTTGTGTTACAATTATTAAAAAATATCACAGAAAAGTAGGCACTATATGAAATACAAAGAGCTAAGGTTAACTATTTTTCACGGGATATTTATACTACTAACATCGAGTAGTGGGTTATATTTCATTTTACAAGATGATATTGCAAGAGGATTGATTGCTTTCTTTATTTGTTTAATGAGTTTACAAATGGTAATATTAAAAAATAACCTTAAAGTATTTGATGATAGTTGTATAATCTTCATTTTTGCCGGGATAGGAATATTACCTCGAATGCTTGAATTTAGTGATATTAAGGAAGTAAAGCTAATTTCAAAGCATCGCATAGATATTACACACGCAAAGTTAAATAAAATATATATTATTGATGCAAAAGCATTTTACGCAGAGCTAACACAAAAAATGGATGTATATAAAAAATGCTGTAGATAAGTAATCTATAGCATTTTTCTATTCTTATTTGGAAAAAATATACATCTATGGTACGATAAAAAAAAGGAGGGATTTTATGAAAAAGATTGCACTTACAATTATTAGTTGTATGTTAGTTATTATATTAGGTGGCTGTTCAAGTCAAGGTGCACCTATTCATGAAGTGGGAACGTTTACTGTTGAAGTGCCTGATGGATGGCTAGTTGTACCAATGAACAAATTGGGAAGTGATGATGTCATTCTTGATGACGTAGTTAGTCTATATAAAGGTGCAACTGATCCAACTACTGCTGCATTTAGTTTTCCAGGAGTAATTATATCTGTTAATCCAATAGAAAAACCTTTTGATGATACTCGTGGGTATTATGATGATGCAACGGATGTTAAACCAATTATTCTTGATGATGTAACATGGAATGGATTTGTTACAAATAACAGTGGTTATCCAATAGTTAATCTAACTGCAACAACAGACGAAGGAATATACAATGTAATTATTGCAAATGAACGCAGTGAAGGTAGTATTAGTATTAATGACAATGATGTTCAAGAAATTTTAAAAAGTATAAAAATAACAAAGTAGCTAAGTCTACTTTTTTATACGTCTTAGACAATAATACCTACCACATAAACAAATGAGGAAGTTAATAATATACAATTATGATACTATAGTGTCATGGAAGGAGGGAATGGTATGCGGATTATATTAGAAGAAGTTAATAGTGATGATATTGAAGTTACAATCAAAGGAAATCTTGCAAGTGATGAGATACTATATTTGATTACTTTGTTAAAAACAAACAAAATAACTTCAAAAATAATACTTCTTAATAATAATGTTGAAATAATCGAAGATATCCAAAATATTATTTATTTTGAAGTGTGTAATCGCAAAACGTATGCAATAACTATTAATGGTAGATATGTATGTCGTTATTCCTTAAATGAAATATATACACTATTTAAAACACGAGGAATACAACAAATTTCAAAAAGTATTTTAGTAAATATTCATCATGTCAAATCGCTTGAAGCCGAATTTAGTGGTAACTACCTAGTAACATTAGTAGGGGATTATCACTTAATTATATCTAGATTTTATATGAAAGACTTTAGAAAGGTAATAATGGAGGTATAATATGAAAGGATTAAAATATGCATCAATAGGACTAGCTATTGGATTTGTGCTTACAACTATGTACATGATTCTTTTTGTAGGATTGAATAGTATCACAACACAATTGCTTGGATGGGTTATCGCATCAGCAATATTTGGTGTGTCATCAATTATTTTTGAAGGGGAAAGTCGCATGCCATTAGTAAATGGTATAATTCATTATGGAATATGTCTAGTGGTTATATTAGTAATGACATATATATTCTATATAGATTATATATTGTATATTTTTATCAGTTATAGTATTAGTTATTTAGTAATATATCTAATTATATGGTATGTGGAAAAATCAAATGTAAAACGAATTAATCAAAAATTAAATAGTAAGTAATAAAAAAATCTTTGTCCTTATTGAACAAAGATTTTTAACTATTAGTAAATTCCTTGAGATAACATCGCTGCAACAACTTTTTCAAATCCAGCAATATTTGCTCCTTTGATTAAGTCGTATCCAAGTCCGTATCTTTCACTAGCATCTTTACTAGCATCATGGATGCTAATCATGATTTGTTGTAATTTAGCATCAACTTCCTCAGCAGTCCAATTGTAACGCATAGAGTTTTGCGCCATTTCTAATGCAGAAACTGCAACCCCACCAGCATTTGCTGCTTTAGCAGGTCCGATAATTCCACCATCAGCCAAGAAAACTTCAACAGCTTCAGGAGTAGTTGGCATATTTGCTCCTTCAATAATGTATTTTACACCATTATCAAGTAATTGTTTTGCTTCAGTTGCACTGATTTCGTTTTGTGTTGCACATGGGAATGCCATGTCACCTTTAACACCCCAAGGTTTTTGTCCTGGGAAGAATTCACAACCAAATTTATCAGCATAATCTTTTAATTTAACAGTATTTGATTCTCTAATTTGACATAAGAAATCAATTTTTTCATCTGTAACAACACCTTCTGGGTCATATACATATCCATCTCTACCAGAGATAGTAACAACTTTTGCACCATATTCTCTTGCTTTGATACATACACCCCAAGTAACATTACCATATCCAGAACAAACAATTGTTTTTCCTTCATACGTATCATTGAAATGTTTTAATACTTCTTTACCATAATATACAGCACCAAATCCTGTTGCTTCTGGACGAATTAAACTTCCACCATAAGGCATTGGTTTACCAGTTAATACACCATTTTCAAAAGCCCCACGAATACGACGGTATTGACCATACATGTAACCGATCTCTCTAGCTCCAGTTCCGATATCTCCGGCTGGTACGTCTACATCTGGACCAATATGACGGTATAATTCTGTCATAAAGCTTTGGCAAAAGCGCATGATTTCATTATCTGATTTTCCTTGAGGGTCAAAGTCAGATCCACCTTTACCACCACCAATTGGTAATGTAGTAAGAGAGTTTTTAAAGATTTGTTCGAAACCTAAGAATTTAACAATACTTAAGTTTACAGTAGGGTGTAAACGAAGACCACCTTTGTATGGCCCAATTGCACTTGAGAATTGAACACGGTATCCACGGTTTACTTGAACTTGTCCGCTATCGTCCATCCAAGGTACTTTAAAAAGAATTGCTCTTTCTGGTTCAATAAGTCTTTCTAAAATAGCTTGTTTTTCATATTCTGGGTGAGCAGCAATTACTGGCTCTAAAGAAGATAATACTTCTTCAACTGCCTGAATAAATTCTGGTTGATCACCATTTTTTTCTTTTACTGTTTGTAATACACGATTAATATATGTCATAAAATCATCCTCCATGGAGTTATAGTAACATGCACATTTTGTAAATGCAAGTCAATTTATTATCGTGAGTATATTTTATTATATTCATTTATGAAAATGCTTATTTTATATAGAAAATTATAGATTTATACAAATATCGAACAATAATGATTGCTTTATTATACAATTATTGGTATTATACAAAAAAAGAGGTGCTAGTTATGAGAAAAACAGTTAGGAATATACAATTACATCACCATTGGTATAACTAGGGTTAATCACGTATAGATATAACCCATTTTTTGATAAAACAAATTGTAGGGTATATCTAATGGCAATATTTTTAAGCAAAGCGGGTCATTAGAAATGGTGATCCGTTTTTTATATAGATATTAGGGGGAAGATACTATGAATGAATTTACATTTTTACTACCAGAAGAAAGTGTTGATTGTAACTTGTATCAAGTTGCAAATTTACGAAAAATTGAAAATACACTGCGCGCTGTATTTGAGGAAGAAAACTATCAAGAGGTTATGTTGCCTAGTTTAGAATACACAAATTTATACACAAACATTGATACTTCGTTGCAACAAGAAAATATGTTTCAATTTATAAACCATGAAGGGAAAAGTATTTCTATGCGCTTCGATTTTACAATACCACTTGCAAGGTTATATGCAACTCGTTATCACGCAAATAAACAATCAGTTAAGTATAGCTACTTTGGTAAAGTATATCGTAAGCAAAAGCACTACAAGGGACGAAAAACAGAAATATATCAAGCTGGTATTGAATTATTAAATCACGAGGTAGCACAGGGTGACGTTGATATTATAAAGCTTATACAAAATACTAAAAAAGAATTGCCAGTGGAAGATATGTTGATTGAAATTGGCTATGCACCATTCTTTAATAGATTAGTTGAATTAGTTGGTAACAAGGAATATTTTATTCAATTATGTAAATATCGTGATATTAGCGGAATACAAAAATTTGTAGAAAATCAAATTGAAAATAAGGCATTACAAGAATTGTTATTATTTTTACCAATATCATTTGGTAAATTATCATTAATTAAAGAGTATGTTCTAAACCTAAATGATAACATTTTGAATGAGTGTATTGAATATTTGACTACGATACAGGAAGTTATCTGTGAAGATGTCCAAATATGCTTTGATTTATCAATGGTCCCAGAGATGAATTATTATACTGGTATCATGATTAAGGGATACATTAAAGGTTGTAATGATACTATTATTACAGGTGGGCGTTATGATAAGCTACTTGAAAAATTTAATGTTAAGGCAAGTGCAATTGGTTTTTGTTACAATCTAGATAAGATAGCACAAATGGTAGAACAGGGGGCAATGCAATGATTAAAATAGCTATAACAAAAGGTAGAATAGAAAAACAAGTTTGTAAATTGTTAGAGAAGTCTGGATATTCAATTGATGCAATTCTTAATAAAGATCGTGAGTTATTAATCAAAACAGATGATTTTGAAATGATTTTTGGAAAATCAAATGATGTAATTACTTTTGTAGAACATGGAATTGTAGATGTTGGATTTGTTGGTAAAGATACATTAGATGATAGTGATTTCGATGATTATTATGAAATGTTAGATTTAGATATTGGAAAATGTTATTTTGCAGTATGTAGTTACCCTAGTTATCGTTCAAAAGAATTTACAACGCGCAAGAAGATTGCAACAAAATATATAAATGTAGCAAAAAAATATTTTGCAAGTAAAAAGGAAGATGTTGATGTTATTAAATTAGAAGGATCTGTAGAATTAGGACCAATTGTTGGATTGTCAGATGCAATTGTTGATATTGTTGAAACTGGATCAACATTAAAAGCAAATGGATTAGAAGTAATTGAAAAGATTTCGGATATTTCAACAAAGTTAATAGTAAATAAGGCAAGTTTGAAATTTAAAAAAGAATATATTATTGATATGATTACAAGATTACAAGCATGTAAGGAGGAAGGGTAATGTTTAAGGTAATAAACTATAAAGGGAATATTGATACCTTTAAAGCAGAGTTCTCAAGTCGAAAAAGCGAAGTTTCTAAAGAAATAAGTGAATCGGTAGAAAAAATTTTACAAGATGTTGCTACAAATAAAGATGAAGCAGTGTACAAATATGCTCATCAATTTGATGGATATACAATAACTTCTAGAGAAGATGTTATCGTATCTGATGTGGAAATGAATGAAGGGCTTCAAGAAGTATCTAAAAAATACTTTTCTATACTAGAAAGAGCAAAACAACAGATTACTGACTTTCATAAAAATCAAATTGATAAATCATGGTCGATGTCTAAACCAAATGGAGTAATGATGGGGCAATTAGTCACTCCGTTACAAAGAGTAGCGCTGTATGTTCCAGGTGGAACAGCAACATATCCTTCAACGGTTTTGATGAATGCTATTCCAGCAATGCTTGCAGGAGTAGAAGAATTAGTAATTATTACACCTGTAAAAGAAGATGGTAAAGTAAACCCAGTGATATTAGCAGCAGCTAGTATTTGTAATATAAAGACAATTTATAAAGTTGGTGGTGTTCAAGGTGTTGGTGCAGTTGCATATGGAACCAAAGATATTCAAAAAGTAGACAAAATAGTAGGCCCTGGTAATGCCTATGTAGCAACAGCAAAAAAACAATGTTATGGAATTGTTGATATTGATATGATAGCTGGTCCTAGTGAGATATTGATTATTGCAGACGATAATGCAAATCCTAAATATATTGCTGCAGATATGTTAAGTCAAGCAGAGCATGATGTACTAGCAAGTAGTATACTTGTTACAACAAGTCAAGAAATTATTGATGAGGTACAAATCGAATTAGAAAAACAATTACAACAATTACAACGACAAGAGATTGCTAGAAAATCTATAGAGAATTATGGTTGTGCAATTTTAGTTGATACAATTGCACAAGCATATGATGTATCAAATGAATTAGCACCAGAACATTTAGAGGTCTTAGTGGAAAATCCAATGCTGGCATTACCACAAATAAGAAATGCAGGAAGTATTTTTTTAGGAGAATATACTCCAGAGCCATTAGGGGATTATATGTCAGGGACAAATCATGTATTGCCAACTGGCTCAACAGCGAAGTTTTACTCGGCACTTGGGGTATATGATTTTGTAAAGTATTCGAGTTATAGCTATTATCCAAAGCAGGCACTAGCATCATTTAAAGATGATGTTATTGATTTTGCAATGAGCGAGGGATTACAAGGGCATGCAAGAAGTATTGCAATCCGCTTTGAAGAGGAGGAAAAATAATGCGTACAAGTAAAATTGAGAGAAATACAAAAGAAACAGAAATTGTATTATCTATAAACTTAGATGGTAAGGGAAAAAATGATATTGATACTGGAATTGGATTCTTTAACCATATGTTAACCTTATTTTCCTTTCATAGTGGTTTTGACCTTGATGTAAAATGTTTTGGCGATTTAGATGTTGATACACATCATACGGTAGAAGATATTGGGATTGCCCTAGGTTCAGTTATTAAAGATGCCCTAGGAGATAAAGTAGGAATTACTCGTTATGGTAACTTTTCAATGGTTATGGACGAAGCCCTAGTACATGTTAACTTAGACATTTGTAATCGTAGTTATCTAGTATATAATTGCGAAGTGTCAAGTGAAAGAGTTGGAGATTTTGAAACGGAAATGTGTGAAGAATTTTTTAGAGCAATAAGTCAACAAGCTGGTATTACACTACACATTAATAAAGCATATGGGAAAAATAGTCATCATATTATTGAAGCAGTTTTTAAAGCTTTTGCAAGGGCAATGAAGATGGCAGTAGCTATTGATAAAGAGAACCCTAGTTTACTAGTTTCAAGTAAAGGAATGTTATAATTATGATAGTTATTATTGATTATAATGTAGGTAACTTATTAAGTGTTGAAGGTGCTTGTAAAAGAATAGGTGTTGATTATGTTATTAGTCGTGATAAAGCAGTTATTGAAAGTGCTAAAGCAATTATATTGCCAGGAGTGGGATCTTTTGATATTGCGATGAATAATTTAAAAGAATATGATTTGATTGATGTTTTGACAAAGTGTAAGAATAAAGGGACACCTATTTTAGGTATTTGTCTAGGAATGCAAATTCTTTTTGAAAAAGGATATGAAGGTAAAGTAACAAATGGACTTGCTTTTATTGAAGGTGAGGTTAGATATATGGATATTGATCAAAAAATACCGCATATGGGGTGGAATCAATTACATATAAAGCAAGATAATCCTATTGTCAAGTACACAAGTGAAGATGATGATGTTTATTTTGTACACTCATATATGGCTCATTGTCCAAGTGATAATATTATTGCAACAACAGATTATGGAAATAATGATATTGTTGCAATAGTTGCTAAAGATAATGTGTATGGTTGTCAATTTCATCCTGAAAAAAGTCAAGCAACAGGTATGCAAATATTAAAAGCATTTAAGGAGATGATAAAATGATACTATTACCAGCAATTGATTTAAAAGATGGACAAGCTGTTCGTCTATATAAAGGGGATTATAATAAAAAGACAGTATACAGTAATAATCCAGTTGAATTAGCATTAGAATTCCAAAGATGTAATGCAAAATGGATGCATATTGTTGATTTAGATGGTGCTAAAGAAGGTAGTCGTAAAAATAGTGATGTAATCCAACAAATAAAGCAACAAACAACAATGAAAATCGAAGTGGGTGGCGGTATACGTACAATAGATACGGTCCGTTACTATTTAGATACACTAGGTATAGATCGAGTGATTATTGGAACAGCAGCGCTTAGTAATAGAGCGTTTATCCAAGAAATTCTTGATTGTTATGGAAGCGAAAGAATTGTGGTAGGTGTTGACGTAAAGGATGGTTTTGTAGCGGTTGAAGGATGGCTAGAAACAAGTACAGTTGATTATTTACAGTTCATTAAAGAGCTTGAAGGTATGGGTGTAAAATATATTGTAGCAACAGATATATCTAAAGATGGAACATTGCAAGGTCCTAATTTTGATATGTATGCTGCGATTGCAAATATCTCTACAATAAATGTTGTCGTATCTGGAGGAATAAAAGACCAAGAAGATATCTATAATGTTGCTAAGAAAAAATATTATGGATGTATTGTTGGAAAAGCATACTATGAAAAGCGAGTAAATCTTGAGGAGGTTGTGACATGCTTACAAAAAGAATCATACCTTGTTTAGATATTCGTGATGGAAAAGTTGTTAAAGGAATAAATTTTGTTGGTCTTAAAGAAGTAGGTGAGCCAGTTGAACTTGCTAAAAAATATGAAATACAATGTGCTGATGAAGTTGTATTTTTAGATATTACAGCTACCTATGAAAATCGTGGTATCATGCAGGACATTATAAAAAAAGGCGCTAGTGAGCTTTCAACACCTTTAGCAGTTGGTGGTGGAATTTCAACAATAGAAGATTTTCGTAAAATTCTTTCATGTGGAGCAGATAAAGTTGCTATTAATTCTGCAGCAATTAGGAATCCTAATTTAATAAAAGAGGCGGCTAATGAATTTGGTGTTCAATGTGTAGTTGTGGCTATTGATGCAAAAAAGAATGAAAATGGTCGATATGATGTATACATCAAGGGTGGTCGAGAAAATACAAATATTGATTTAGTAGAGTGGGCTAAGCAATGTGAAAAACTTGGAGCAGGTGAAATTTTACTTACATCAATGGATGGTGATGGAACACGTAAAGGATATGATATTGCTATGCTAAATGCAATCTGTGATGAAATAAATATTCCTGTAATTGCAAGTGGCGGATGTGGTTGTATTCAAGATATTGTAGATGTATTTGAGCAGACAAATTGTGATGCTGCCCTTGTTGCTTCGCTATTTCACTATGGCCAAGCAACAGTTCAAGAAGTAAAAGATGTTCTAAAAGAACATGGAATGAAAGTAAGAGGTTATTAATATGAAACCAGATTTTGAAAAAATGTCATTGATTCCTGCTATTGTTCAAGATTATCACACAAAAGAAGTCTTGATGATGGCATATGTAAATGAAGAAGCATACAATACAATGATTGAAACAAATATGACTTGTTTCTATTCACGTTCAAGAAACTCTTTATGGAAGAAAGGGGAAACATCGGGACATGTTCAATATATAAAAGGAATGTATTTAGACTGTGACTGTGATACTTTACTTATATATGTAGAACAAATAGGTGTTGCATGTCATACTGGAGCAATGTCATGCTTCTTTAATGCGATTCAAGATTATAAACCACTTGGTATATTAGAAGAAATTGAAGCGACTATTCAAGATCGTAAAATTCATCCAGTTGAAAATTCATATACCAATTATTTACTTGATAAAGGTATTGATAAAACATGTAAAAAAGTTGGTGAAGAGGCAACAGAAACTGTAATAGCGGCAAAAAATAATGATAAAGAAGAATTAATAGGTGAAGTTGGTGATTTATTCTATCATGTGCTTGTATTAATGAACCAAAGTGATATTACGTTAAGTGATGTTGAAAACACACTAGCAAAGCGTCATTTAAAATCAGGGAATAAAAAAACAGAAAACAGTAAAGGTGATTATTAATCTTTACTGTTTATTTTTTTGAATATTTGATATAATTAAAAAAACGGAGGAAATACTATGAACAGATATACAAAAGTAGAGATTCAAAAAATTAATAACGAATTAAATCAAGAATACTATTTGCCAGAAGTTGTTTTTGGGGTTCACAAATTAGATGCAGTTTCAATAGAAGTGAAGTTTGCTTATGGGGCTATGTTGAATGTTTTATTAAAAGCACCAAATTATACAAAAAATGGTGACGCATATATTAAAATTGATAATCCTGAAATTGTTAATACTTTAAATAAACTAACAAATAAAGATGTCGATAATGAAAAAATAGAAAAATATATTAAAATATTAAATGATTTAGATTTTGTTGATGTAGCAAAACAAAATTTATTTGTAAAAAAGGTTGATTAGATGTTTCAAATTTTAGTGAAATTTTTTATTAAAGACTATAAAGACTATACAAATCCCAAAGTTAGAGAGAAGTATGGACGTTTATGTAGCATAGTTTGTATTATTAGTAATGTGGTGTTAGGAATCTTTAAAATGTTTTTTGGAGTTATTACAAATAGTATTGCGATACTAAGTGATGGTATAAATAACTTCACTGATGTTGGTAGTAATATCGCAACATGGGTAGGGTTTAAAGTAGCTGCTAAAAGACCGGATAAAGATCATCCATATGGGCATGGACGAAGTGAATATATTGTTGGATTATTTATTGCTTTTTTCATTATGATTGTAGGGGTTTTATCATTACAAGAATCACTTGAAAAAATATTTAATCCTAAATTAGTATATTTTAGTATACCAGCACTTATTGCATTAATTATTTCAATTGGAATTAAAATGTGGATGTCAATATTTAGTGCTAATATAAGCAGAAAAATACAATCACCGACACTTATGGCGCTATCAAAAGATAGTTTAAATGATGTATGGTCTACTACTGGAGCGCTAATTGCACTTGTAGCATCACTATACACTGATTTACCAGTTGATGGAATGTTAGGTGTAGTAGTGTCGATTATCATTGTTAAAACAGGTTATGATGTATGTAAGGAAACAATTGACCCATTACTAGGTAAAGCACCAGATAAAGGACTAGTTAATGAATTACAAACATATATCATGTCAAAGCCAGGAATTATAGGCGTTCATGACTTAATGTTTCATGATTATGGACCTGGGAGACAGTTTTTAACATTGCATGCAGAAGTAGATGTGAATGGTGATTTAATGACAACTCACGATCATATTGATCAAGTTGAAAAGGATATTCTAGCAAAATATAATATTTTCACTACGGTTCATATTGATCCAATTGATTTATGTGATGAACGTATAATTCAATTAAAACAGAAACTTGATCATATTGTTACATCGATTAATCAAGATTATTCTATTCATGATTTTAGAGCTATATTTTTTGAAAATCATGCAAATGTAATTTTTGATTTATTATTACCAATTGATGATACTATTGACCATGACATTGTATATGATATACTTAATAAGAAAGTGAGTAAATTAGATGGTGATTATCATTTAATTGTTCAAATAGAGCACGGATATATATAAGGAGATATAAGATGAAATTTTTAAAATTAACGGCAGTATTTATGCTTGCATTAACATTAGTAGGGTGTAGTAGTCAAAGTGGTGAAGTAATTCCATTAGATGATACGCCAAAAGAAGAAGTAAGTAATTATGAATTTAATAAAACGCATACTGTTGAAATTGAAGTAGAAAACTATGGTAAAATAGTTGCAGAGTTAGATGGTAATGTTGCTCCAATAACAGTAGACAACTTTGTTAAATTAGTTAATGAAGGTTTCTATAATGGACTAACTTTCCATAGAATTATTGATGGATTTATGATTCAAGGTGGAGACCCTGAAGGAACTGGAACAGGTGGATCTGATCAAACAATTAAAGGGGAGTTTTCAAGTAATGGGGTTGAAAATGGTTTATTACACACTCGTGGAGTACTTTCGATGGCTAGATCATCATCGCCAGATAGTGCAAGTAGCCAGTTCTTTATTATGCATCAAGATGCTTCACATCTAGATGGAGAATACGCGGCTTTTGGTAGAGTTATCGAAGGAATTGAAATTGTAGATGCAATTGTTGCGGGGACAACAGTCGAAGATAGCAATGGTACTGTACTTGCAGAAAACCAACCAAAAATCACATCAATTAAGGTTATTGAATAAAGACTTCTTTATAGAAGTCTTTTATAAATCATTTAATAGCGTAATATTTATGGAGGAATGAAATGCAAAAATTAATGTATGTATTTATTTTATTTATCGCAGTGTTTTTAGGATTAGATTATTTTGGGTTAATAACGGAACAGTTTGCACTAGTAGGAGTTGCGATTTCACTTGCTCTAAGTTTGATTGCTTGGTTGCTTTCAAAAAGCACATTACCTAAAAAAATAACTTTGGTTGCATCTATTGTAGTAATATGTTTATTATTGTTAGCAACAATATATTTTGTGCTTGGAACAGTTTAATAAAACTGTTTTTTTTCATTCATTGAAAAAATGGTGAATAGATATGTAAATGCGGTATACTAAAATCATACATGAAAGGAGAAATTCAATGGGATTTAGAAAAGATTTTTTATGGGGAGGAGCTACTGCTGCAAACCAATGTGAAGGTGCTCATGATTTAGGTGGACGAGGACTTGCAAATGTAGATTTATCACCACATGGTAAAAACCGCTACAAAGTTATATTAGGATTAGATACGCCATTAGACTTTGTTGAAGGTGAGCATTATCCAGGATTAAGTGGAATCGATTTTTATCATCGCTATAAAGAGGATATTGCATTATTTGCAGAGATGGGATTTAAAACATTTAGAATGTCGCTAGCATGGTCAAGGATCTTCCCTAAGGGTGATGAACTAGAACCAAATGAAGATGGATTGTTGTTTTATGAAAATGTATTTAAAGAATTACAAAAATATGGTATTGAACCTTTAGTTACAATTACCCACTTTGATATTCCAGTACATCTGATTAAAGAGTATGGTGGTTGGAAAAATCGTAAACTAATTGAATTCTATGAAAGATTAGCACGAGTAATTTTTACAAGATATAAAGGGTTAGTTAAATATTGGTTAACTTTTAATGAAATTAATGTTATCTTACATGCTCCTTTTATGGGGGCGGGTTTAATTATTAATCCAGAAACTGAGATGAAAGATAAGTATCAAGCAATTCATCACGAATTAGTAGCAAGTAGTATTGCGACTAAAATTGCACATGAAATCGATCCAAACAATATGGTTGGTTGCATGCTTGCATCTGGGCTTACGTATCCAAATACATGTAATCCTAAAGATGTATTTAAAGCAATTGAAAAGGATAGAGAGGGGTACTTCTTTATTGACGTACAAGCTAGAGGATATTATCCAAGTTATGCACTATTACAGATGGAACGCGATGGTACAACTCCTGAAATGACTAAAGAAGATTTGGAAATTTTAAAAGCGTATCCAGTTGATTTCATTTCATTTAGTTATTACTCAAGTAAATTAACAAGCGCTGATCCGGCAGTAGATACAACTACTGGTGGTAATTTAATGGGAACATTAAAGAACCCATATTTAGAAGCTTCTGACTGGGGATGGCAAATTGATCCACTTGGATTCCGTATTACATTAAATAGCATTTATGACCGCTATCAAAAGCCATTGTTTGTAGTTGAAAATGGGTTAGGTGCATATGACACTGTTGAAAGTGATGGTTCAGTTAATGATGATTATCGCATTGACTATTTACGTGATCACATTGCAGCAATGAAAGATGCCGTAGAAATCGATGGTGTTGACTTACTTGGTTATACTACTTGGGGTCCTATTGATTTAGTAAGTGCCGGAACTGGAGAAATGTCAAAACGTTATGGTTTTATTTACGTTGATCGTGATGATGATGGAAATGGTACATTTGAAAGAAGTAGAAAAAAATCATTCTTCTGGTATAAAAAAGTAATTGAAACTAATGGAGAAGATTTACTATAAGAATATATTGGACTGTCATTAGATAGTCCTTTATAGTTGTAAAATAACTAATAAATAATTATCTAGATAAAAAGAAGGTGACAATATGCAAGCAGTAATACTAAGTAATGGTGATGGTACACGCATTTGGCCGTATACAAATCACAATAAAGGGATGTTGCCAATTGGAAATAAACCCATTTTACGTCATTACGTTGAAACATTAAATTGCTTAAATTTTAAATCTATTATTATAGCAGTTCGTAAAATAGATGCTCAAGTAGTACATGAATTTTCCAAAGACACGAATGTTACTGTAGTACAAGTAAATGATGTAAATGGAACAGCAGATACATTATTACAATTAAAAGAATATATTCATGAGGATTTTGTTTGTTTTTATGGTGATTGTTATATTAACGCTATTGATATTATCGAATTTACTAAGAGTATGAATAATACATTGTGTTTATCAAAGCTATCTACAGATTGTCGGGAAGTAATTTGTACAGTAGTAGAAAATAATCAAATAAAAGGTTTCATTGGGCATCCTCGTGGTAGTTATGAATATTTTACTTGTGGATATCGATTATCAAAAAAAGTATTTGATTATTTACCATATAATAGTGGAATTTTTGAAAACACAAAAGTGGGTGTTGGTGCCCCATTAGAAAAGTATTTGGAAACGTCAATTGAAGATATGATTGATGACGGTATAAATATAGGAGCTTTTTATACAAAATATCATGTTGTTGATGTTGATAAACCTTGGGATATAATGGAAGCAAATATACACTATAACAAAATGGCGACAAGTGACATTGTTCAAAAGATTGAAGAAGATGTACTGATTGATGCTTCAGCAATTATCAAGGGTAAAGTAATTGTTGGAAAAGGAAGTTATATTGGAAAAAATGTCATCATCGAAGGAAACTGTATAATTGGTGAAAATACAGTAATTGAAAATGGTGCCATAATCGGTAGTGGATGCATTATTGGAAACAATTGTTCAATAAAAAACAATTGTAAACTTGCAAGTTATATTAGTGTTGGAGATCAATGTATTATTGATCATACTGCTGAAATGCTTGGTGGTGTATTGTTTAAAAAAGTATATTTATATCACTATGGTGAATTTTATGGCGTTATTGGAAGAAATACGGATTTAGGTGCTGGCACAACGTGTGGTACACTACGTTTTGATGATGGTGACTCGTCACACAATATTAAAGGAAAAAGAATTACTCCTAGTAAGCACGGGAATGCTTGTTTTATAGGTGATTACTCTAGAACTGGGGTAGGTGTAATATTACAGCCAGGGTGCAAAATTGGAAATAAAAGTGTTGTCGGGAGCGGTACGATATTAAATGAAGATGTTGAAGACAATACACTAATTTATCCACGCCAAGAATTTATAAAAAAACCTTGGGGTGATAATAAATATAATTGGTAAAAGGAGATTATTTGTATGAAACAGATTGGGATTTCTGTATATCCAGACTTTTATAGTCAAGAGGATATAAAAAAACAATTGGATGTAGCAATCCAATTAGGATATAAAGTAGTATTTACCTCTTTGCAATTAGGTGATTTGGGATTTGAAAATGCGACGGTAGGTATAAAAGATGAGTTTCTATTTTTATTCGATTATTGTCATGAATTTGGTTTGGAAGTACATGTTGATATCAATGATCGAATGATGGAGTATATAGGAGCTAATGAAAACAACTTAAAACCAATAGCAGATTTAAAAATCAGGGTATTGCGCTTAGATGGTGGTTTTAGTGATATGCAAGCAGCAATAATGACTAAAAACCCTTATGGAATTATCATTGAAGAAAATGCCTCAATGCTACAATATACTACAAGAAGAATTGAAACTATCGTGGAACATGGAAATGTTCGACAATACTATGCTTGTCATAATTTTTTTCCATTGGATAATACCGGCATTGGGTATGATGATGCGCTAGTATCAGCAAAGTTATTCAAAAGCTATGGGGCACGTGTAGGAATCTTTATTGGGTCATTACATGCTGATACGCATTTGAATGCAATTGGACACGGTATTCCGACGATTGAAGACCAACGATATAAACCAAGTCATGTCCAAGCTATGGAACTGTTTGTGCATGATGAATATGATTATGTTGTATTTGGAGATAGTAATCCAAGTCTTCAAGAGCTAACAGCAGTTAGTGAAGTTGCTAAAAATAACAATATAAAACATCTTAAAGAAAAATATGATTTGTCATATGTTCAAGAATACGATTTAGAAGGTATGTATTGTGTTGAATTACCGGTTTGGTTTAATCATGAAATTGATTCTGAATTAAAGGAAATGCTAACGAGTATTGTATTTATTTCAAGATCTGACCAACCAAGTGATTTAGTGAGAGCAACTCAATCAAGAGATGTGTGTGGATGTGTTATGTATAACCCTATCAAGCGAAGTGCCTATTCACTAGTATTAAACAATGAAAGAGCAAATCGTTATAATGGTGAATTACAAATTCCATTAGTTGACTTGGATGCAGTAAGGTACTGTAATGTAATTGGAATGGTGCAACCACATGCAAAAAGATTAGTTGAACTTACAAAATACAGTAAGGTTATGTTTGTATTGAAAGAGGTATAAAGATGAAAGATTATTTAAATGAAGTAAAAGAAGTTTTAACAAAATTTACAGATACGCAAGATGAAGTTTTGGATTTAGCTACAAAAGAAATTGTGCAAAGGATTCAAAATGGTGGAACATTTTATGTATTTGGAACAGGTCACTCGCACATGGTTGGTGAGGAGTTTTATGCACGTGCTGGAGGGCTAGCATGCATTCAATTAATTGCACCTATGGAACTAACACTGGGAGAGACTCCTGTAAAATCCACATATATTGAAAGAATAGCAGATTATGCGTATGTAATTATGGCACAATATCAAATTAGTGAAAATGATATTGTACTAATATCTTCGAATTCAGGAAGAAACCCTATGATTGTAGAAATGGCATTACAGTGTAAACAAATAGGTGCAGCAACGATTGCATTTACCAATCTAACACATAGCTCACAGGTGACAAGTCGTCATGATAGTAAAAAGAGATTATTTGAAATTTGTGATTATGTTATTGATAATTGTGGGGTCATTGGTGATGCGATGATTCAACTTGATGGAGTTCGTGGTAAAATGGGATCATCATCATCAATTGTAGGAATGTACATGGCCCAAACATTATCTATGAAAATTGCTGCAGAGATGGTTAAGTGCAACGTTGAGCCACCGGTATTTTTAAGTGCTAATATTGATGCTGGAGATGATTGGAATGCAAGCATTATGAAAAAGTATTATAACGTTTAAAGACTATCAATTAAG
>CAYJEM010000040.1:0-18097 GCA_964369175.1 uncultured Erysipelotrichales bacterium
ACGTTTAATACATTTATATACGCCCTTCTATTAAGCTTTTTCTCTTATTTTTGTTTCTTTTTAACAACTACTTTTCTACTTTTTAATACTGTTTTAGCAAGCAATCCCGCCCCTGCAAAGAAACTACCAAACATTATCACAAAACTAAGCATACTTGTTCGTTGAAATTGAATCTTAACACTTAATATTAATGTTACAATAATAAAAACAACACTAATTAAAAACAAATATTTACCAAGCACTGACTTTGTATTATAAAATAATATACCTACAGAAATCAATAACGGCAATACAATAACCCCAGTTGGCATTCCAAAACTTCCAATACGGTATGTATACCAAGACATTGAAACAGTTGTACTTTGAAATACCACAAAAATACTTACACCTACAAGTAATAACCCTAGTACAAAGTCACGAACTGAATGATCATCACTAGAAACAATATACTCTTCTTCTTTATTCATATATTTCCTCCCTAAATCCGCTATTATTAAACCATATTTTACAATATTATTCAACATTCAAAAAAAGGAACCATAATAAAGTTCCTTTATCCTTCTTGCCTTGCTCTAACTAAGACAACATCTTCACCTACACACTCAATATCTTCTACAGGTACAACAATTTCACCTGGCTCCTTAAAAAAACATAAAGATTTTATAATTGAACAACTTTCAACGACTAGTGCCACAATACAAAAACGATTCTGATCAATTACAACATCAACAATAAACCCAATATTTGACCCTGTACATACATCAATAACATCTTTTGCTTGTAATTCCGTAAGTCTCATATAACCACCACTATACTATATGCTTATAATAAGTATTTATGTAAGTTATTTAATGCTTGCTTTTCAATTCTTGATACTTGAGCTTGCGATATAAATAAATCCTTAGCAATTTCTAATTGACTCTCCCCTTGAAAATACCTTTTTTCAATAATAACTCTTTCTTTATCATTCAAGATATTAAGTGCATCTAATAAATCAATACGTTGATTAACTCCAATTCCTTTTTCTTTTGATGCTACTTGATCTAACAAGGTAACATTTCCACCTTCACCACCTATCTCTTCTTGAAAAGACTGAATTGTATTTGTTGAAAGCAATGCATCTTGAACAATTCTTTTATTCAAATCCAGTACTTTCGATAACTCTTCAACACTTGGTTCTCTTTTATTTTCTTGTAAAAAAACATCTTTAGCTTGTAATACCTTATATGCATTATCACGAATTGTCCTAGATATTTTTATTTGACTATTATCGCGCATGTGCCGTTTCATCTCCCCAATAATTAGAGGAACTGCATACGTTGAAAAACGTAAATCATAATCAGTATTAAAGTTTTCAATTGCCTTAATTAAACCAATAATACCAACTTGAAATAAATCATCAATATTATCAACTCTTTGTCTAAAACGCTTTGTCATCGCTAGAACTAATTTTGTATTATCTAGCACTAAAATTTCTTTATATTTTTCATCTTTTGTACTTTGGTACTGCTTTATTAATGTCATTGTTTCTATGTGACTTAACTTATTGTTCTTAATATACTCTTGTATTAATGTTTTTGGATTTTGTTTCATAACTGCCTTCTTTCAAAAGAAGTGTTAGCAGTTTTCTACAATTTATACCTCATTATCATTCAATTGTAATCTTAATTTTTTAATAATCTTTTTTTCTAAACGAGAAATATATGATTGCGATATCCCCATCATATCAGCAACATCTTTTTGCGTATACTCTTCTCTATTTAAAAGACCATAACGCATCATTAAAATCTCTTTTTCTCTTTTACTAAGCAAAGACAGTGCATCATAGAACTTTGTTCTTTGATCACTAGTTTCAATTTCTTGCATAATGATATCATCATCCGTACCAATGATATCTGATAATAATAACTCATTACCATCATAATCTACATTTAATGGCTCATCTAAAGATATTTCGTTACGTAAACGATTATTCTTTCTTAAAAACATTAATATTTCATTTTCTATACAACGTGATGCATAAGTTGCAAGCTTAATATTCTTATCCATTTTAAACGTATTAATCGCTTTTACCAGACCAATCGTACCAATACTAATTAAATCTTCTATGCCTCCATTTTGGACTGTATCGTATCGCTTAGCGACATATACTACTAGACGTAAATTGTGTTCTATTAACATATCACGAGCTAAACTGTCACCTTGAGATAACTTTTCTAACGCTAGCTTTTCATCAACACCTTTAAGTGGTGGTGGTAATACATCATGACGACCAATATAATACAAATGCAAACATCTATTTATTATTTTTTGTAACCATCGAAACATCCCATAACTCCTCCCATCAATTGTTTATGTAACAGACAATCATAATGTATATTGTCAACAACTGCCAAATATACATTTTCAACAACTTGTTGATTAATACATATCTTATTAACTTGAATAATCGGTAATTGATATTCTTTTATTCCAGATACCGTAATATTATCAATACATACATACTCTCCAATTTTATCTACATGAATTAAAAATAAAGGATACCCCTCATAATACAACTCATTTCCTGTATCTAAAAAACCAATACAATCAATAGCTCTATCTTGATAATAAACAACCATTGAATACAATAAACCATGTTGTCCAATACGCTTTTTACTATACATAATATATAAAATCAAGAGTATACAAAAAATCCCCCCCATAACAATACAAATAACTAATGATACTAGCTCTTCAACTAATAATATTCCTTTATATACATAAGCCATATTAGATAACGATTGAATAAAATAAATAATGGAAAAATAAACAACCAAGTACACTGGAAAATATAAAAATACCTGCTTTTTAAAAAGATAACCAAATACCATAAACCAATATAAAATAAACCAATTACCAACAATATCATTGTATAGTGACAAAATAGCCAAACTTAACAAAAAACAACTATATACTAACTTTTTTGTTGATATAACACACTGTAACAGTACAATACTACACTGCATTGATGTCATAATAATCACCCACAACAATATATATATTGCTTCAATATATACGACCAATTCATCACCCCTATATATCGTACATGATTATATCTACAGATAATGTCAAATTATATCGCATAAAAAAAAGAATTCATCAAAGATGAACTCTTATAAGGTGATCCAGTATCGTTGCGTTATTCGATTTTCACTAACAACTTCATTTTCCAATATACCATTATTTTTTTGAATTGTTTTAGCAGATCCAATATTTTCTTTATCACAAGTAATCAATACTCTATCAAACCCAAATAAACGACACTCATCAAGTGCTAAGGCAAGCATTTGCGTCGCTATTCCTTTCCTTTGAAAAGTTGGTTTTACACTATAACCAATGTGACCACCAAGTTGTAATAAATAGTCGTTCAACTTGTGACGAATATCAATCATCCCAACCACTTCGTCGTTTTCATTAAGTGCTAAAAATGTTGTTGCTGGTACTAAACCATCATGAACTGTTTTGGAAGTTAAATTATCCACCAATCGTTGGTACCACATTTGAAAAGGAATATTTTCATCAAGACCGGCACTTCCTGCCATTTCTTGATTATGATAGTCAAAAGATTGACGATAGTCACATAGATTATCTTGATCAGCCATTGTTGGTAATACAAGTCTAATTTGCATAAGCTCTCCCCCTACTTAGTTGTACTCGTAACAGCTTTGATTATACTACTACGAAAACCATTTTCTTCTAATGCATTAACCCCTTTAATTGTTATTCCACCTGGTGAACAAACATTGTCTTTTAATATTCCTGGATGAATATTTGTTTCTTTTTGCATCGTCCCAGCCCCAATCAAGGTTTGACTAGCAAGGGCGTAGGCAACACTACGAGGTAATCCTAGTTTCACTGCACCATCACCCAAAGATTCAATCATCATATATACAAATGCTGGTCCACATCCACTAATCGCTGTCGCCGCTGCCATTTGATATGTTGGCAATACTTGTACCATCCCAATGTTAGTAAACATCGCCGTTGCAAATGCATATTCATCACTACCTAACGTGTGACTTTGTTCAAATAATGTTACGCCTTGTTTTACCATTGCTGGTGTATTTGGCATAATTGAAAGTATGCGGGTTGAAGCATCAAATAATGAACGATATTGTTCTTGTAAATAACCAGCAACAATTGAAATAACTGCCTTGTCTTTAAATGCTTCATTATGTTCTTTTATAATTCCTTCAACCACATTTGGTTTAACTGCTAGTACAATAATTTGAGATTTCTCAATTAATAATTCAATACTGTCAACTGCTTCCATGCCTTCAATTGATGCAACCTTAGTAGCATCAATATCATAACCATAAAATGATGTATCTACCATTTCTTTAATACAACCATGAATGATGGCACTTGCCATATTACCCATTCCAATAAAACCTACTTTATACATACTATATTCCCCCTTCTTTTATAAAAAAAGCTAACAATGTTAGCTTCTAAAATCTTCTATTACGGATAAATGATGTTTCAATAAAATCATCGTCATCATCGTCTTCTTCAACAACTTCTTGAATTGACTTTGTAGCTGGCGCTACTGTTTCTTCTTTTTTTGCTTCTTCTTCAAATCCTGTAGCAATTACAGTAACAATAATTTCATCATCTAAATTTTCGTTAATCGCAATACCTAAATATGTATTTACTTCATCTCCTACTTCTTCAGCAATTGTTTGCAGGGCAACATCAGCATCATGTAATGAAATGTTTGGTCCCCCAGTTACGTTAATAATTGCATCTTTAGCACCAGTAACAGCAACCTCTAATAAAGGTGAAGCAATTGCACGTTTTGCAGCTTCTTTTGCTTTATCATCACCACTTGCCATACCAATACCAATTAAAGCATTTCCACGATCTCTCATAACTGATGAAATATCTGCAAAGTCTAAGTTGATGAATGCTGGAATCGCAATTAAGTCAGTGATTGTTTGTACCCCTTGACGTAATACGTTATCAGCTTCTCTAAATGCTTCTTGCATTGGTCTACCACCAATTAATTGTAATAATCTATCATTTGATACAACAATGATTGAATCAACGTTTTGACGTAATTCAGCTAAACCTTCAGCTGATTGTTTTTTTCTTTTTATACCTTCGAAAGTAAATGGTCTAGTTACAACACCTACTGTTAAGGCACCTAATTCTCTTGCGATTTTCGCAATTACTGGAGCAGCTCCAGTACCTGTTCCACCACCCATTCCGGCAGCAACAAATACCATGTCAGCACCTTGCAGTGCTTCTTTGATTTCTGCTTCAGATTCCATAGCAGCTTTTCTACCTACTTCTGGGTTTCCACCTGCTCCAAGTCCTTTTGTTAAATCTTTACCTAATGCGATAATGTTTGTTACTGGTGAACGACGCAATACTTGGACATCTGTATTTGCTACATAGAAATCCACACCTTGTACTCCATCTTCAACCATTCTATTTACAGCGTTGTTTCCTCCGCCACCAACACCAATTACTTTAATTTTAGCTACTTGTTCAAATTCTACTTGTTCGTTCATGTTCTTACCCCACTCTTTTTATTACTCTTCGTTCCAGAAGGAATCAAATATTTTTCCGATTTTACCTTTTTTTGGTTTTACTTTTTTGCCATTTTCATCAACTTCAATCTTTGGAGCTTTTGTCAGCCCTTTAAAACGAATTGACATAGTTGATGTGATATCTTGTAAGTCTAACGATGGCGGATATTTTCCACCAATACGTGATCTTTCAAGTAAATAATATAATAAACCTAATGATGAAACATAAGACATGTCTCGTACTCCTACTTTTTCAGGACGATACATTCTTACTGGTGATTCTAAGACTTCACTTGCTACTACATCAAGTAAAGATAGCTCACTTCCACCACCAACTAACAATATTTCTTTTTCTTCTACTTTTTCAATTACACTAATCTTTTCTTTAATTACTTCCATTACCTCGGTTGCAATATCACTTAAAATATTTACAAGGTCTTTTTGCATATAATCTTTTTGATGATCTAGTAAATTCGTTGAATGTATAATATCATCTTGTCCAATCGTTGTATCTAGTGAACCATACTTTATTTTGTATACTTCTGCTTGATTCATTGTAATTTGGAATTCTTGTGCAATACGTTTTGTAAAATCGTATCCACCTACATGACAAGTCGCCAAGTACTGTAAGTATCCATCTTTGAAATAAGATATTGTTGTTAATTTATAACCAATATCAATTAAGATTGCACCTTCTTTTAAGTATACTTCATCAAATGCCTCTTTGGCACATGAGTATGCATTTAAACCAATTTCTAATATTTCTACACCCGCTTTTTCAATTGCTGATAAATAAGGGTATAATAGCTTTTTATCCGTTGTAATGACTTGTGTTTCAACAATCAAATTACGTGTTACCTCATTGATTGGTGCATGATTAGTAACTCCACAATCACTTTGATAACGCACTGGAATTACTGATATCACTTCTTCACGCTTGCTTCTTTTAAAATTTGAAGAAAGACGTAAACATCGAACTACATCTTCGTGAGTTACTTTAGCACCATCTTTAGATAAGGTTGTACTTCCATCACTTTGGTATAAATTTGCACGCAATGAAGGAATATTTAATGCCACATTTACAATCTTTGTGTCTAGTTCCTTTTCTGCTTCCATCAGTAATGCACGAACATCTCTGCTAACCGCTGCTTCATCTTCAATGACACCAACTTTAATACCATGACATGGTACTTTTTTAGAAAACAGTACATGCAATGAAGTACCATCTATTTCTGCGATTACAAGTTTTATTGTTGCACTACCAATATCTAGTGTTGCATAGATTTCTCTCATTGTAATTCTCCTTTAATCAATACTACATACATAGTACCATAATTCTATATCATTTTAAACAAAATATCTAATATATCATCGACTTTTTATTCAGTAATATATGAATATTTTCCATTTAAATCAAATATCTTTCCTTCAGGGTAATCATTTTGCAATGTTGTAACATTATCACCAGCCAATTGACTAGCCATATCTTCAATTCGAACAATAAAAATAATTCCATTATCTAGATGTAATTCAACACGAGTAGGGTCTCCGGGTTGTGGAGCTAAAAATACATCAGATACAATTTGTTCAACTTGCGAAGGAACACGGGCAAACTCAGTTGCAAAAGCTTGCAAACTACTCTCATCAAAATTGTGTAATAAGGCAGTAGTTAAAGAATGTTGTTTTGCTACATCACTATCTGTTTGATATACTTCACCCTTGGTATTTAATATGTAATAATTAGAATCAATAATTTGATGCCCTATAATTTCACTTTCATCAACAGTAATAACGATTTCTCCAAACAAACTTTTAGTAACAGTTGCACTCTCAACCCCTTTTACTTCATTGATATATCCTTCAATATCACTGGTTGAAGTAAATAATGTATATGATTGATTAATATATACCTTTGATGCAGTTAACAGTTCTTGCTTATCAACATAGTTATTTCCTTTAACATCAATTGACTTTATTTTGCTTACATCTGTTACAAAATACGCAAGAATTAATGCAAGCACGAAAAAAACTAAGAACACTCTTAATTTTTTTACTCGTCTTGCTTTCTTTCGTTTTCTAAGCATTTCTTTTACTTGGTTTTGGTTATGTTCGTTATTCATACAATACCTTTCTAATTCCAGTTAATATAACATATCTCTTGTTTTAACGTGATTTTAAACTTATCATACACTGTCGCTTTTACATATTCAATCAAGTCGTATATATCCTTAGCACTTGCATAGCCATCATTAACAATAAAATTTGAATGTTTTGGTGATACCTTAGCACCGCCAATTTGATACCCTCTAAGCCCTGCTTGATCTATATAATACCAAGCACCTTTTTCATCAGGATTTCTAAATACACTCCCGGCACTTGGAAAATTCCACGGTTGAGTTGCCATTCTTCTTTCTTTACGTTGGTCTAATACCGCTTGAATCTCTTTTGCATCTTTTGTTTCCATCTCAAATGTCGCATGTACAATTGTCCAATCCCTATTCTTTTGGAAGATTGATGTACGATAAGCAAATTCTAATTGCTCATTATTTAATGTATTTAAATTACCCGCTCCATCAATATACGTAACACTCTTAACAATGCTTGCCATATCATACTTATAAGCCCCAGCATTCATAAAGATACCACCACCAATAGTACCAGGAATTCCTGACATAAATTCAAATCCACTTAACCCACATTTTGCTGCTTCGTAAGATAATTTAATCATTTGCATACCGGCATTAGCTTCAATAAAACTCCCGTTAATAGAATACGATGATAGGTATGGTTGCATTGCTATAACAACCCCTTCAAATTCTTTATCTGAAAATAACAGATTTGAACCGTTACCTAAAATAAAGTATGGTAAATCATGCTTTTTACAATACGCTAATGCTACTTGAATCGCATTTATATCTTTTACTTTAACAAAAACTCTGGCTGGTCCGCCAACACGAAATGTTGTATATTTGTACATCGGTTCTTCTTGCAACACATCACCAATGTCTAATGCTAGTAATTCACTATATATTTTTTTAAAATCCATTTATTTCTCTCCTAAGATTTGTAACATAAACTGATACATATCATCACAGGCATTAGGCGTAGCTAATGCATGCATATTATCTTTAATAACTTCTATTTTAGTTGTATCATTTAATAATTCATCAATATTTTCTAATAGGTTTGCAACAGTTAAATCTTTTTCAAGAATCATTGTTGCGGCATTTTTCTCAACTAATTCACGAGCATTATATTCCTGATGATTTGCCGTAACATAAGGACTTGGAATAATAATTGAAGGTACCTTCATCGCAACTACTTCAGCTAATGTTGAAGCTCCAGCACGAGTAACAACAATACTTGCCTTAGCCATCACTGATAACATATCATCTAAATATTCTACTATTTTTACATTTGATGGTGCTTTTGTACTTTGCATAATGTTTTGGTAGTCATTTTTACCTGTTACAAAAAGAACATCATATGCTTTTCCTTTAAAATCATCAAGTGCATCAACAATAACTTGATTTACAGTTTTTGATCCTAAACTACCCATAACAACAACAACAAATGGACGTTCCTTTGTAAGCCCATAGTTTGTATACACCTCATCATTAATCTCTTGATTAGCAATCGCTGTAGCTCTAGGATTACCAAATAAATATGTTTTTCCAGTAGGTAAATTTCTATATGCTTTTTGATAACAACAAACCACCCCATTAACTTTTTCAAGTAGTATTCTATTTGTCAAACCAACAATAGAGTTTTGTTCATGTATCATCGTCTTAACTTTCATTTGTTGAGCGGCTTTACAAATACTAGCACTTGGATAACCTCCAAAGCCAATAACAATATCTGGTTTAAATTGTTTAATGATTTTTCTTGCTTGAAGAACTGATTTCAAAAAGATTGCCCCAGCAATTGCTTTTTGAATCGGATTCCCTGAAAGTCCTTTAACGTGCAACCCAATATAAGGGTACCCCTTGCTAGGGACAACTTTGGACTCTATTCGATTCGTTGTTCCCACAAAAAGTATTTCCACATCATCTCTTTTTGATTGTATATATTCAACAAAGGCTAAAGCTGGATATAAATGCCCTCCAGTTCCACCTGCTCCAATAATTATTTTCATAAATAAGCTCCTTTAATCTGTACTATTATAACATGATTACGTAGATTTTGATATATTTAATATTATCCCAATAGCAATTAATGTAATCGTAAGAGAGGAACCACCATATGAAAATAATGGCAAAGTAACACCTGTGGCTAGCAACTCATGATACCATCCACTACCACCTAATTTTCACAGTGCTTCGCTTATCAAAGCATGCATATCTGCATTGAAGTATACTTCTATATTTCGTTCACTATCAACCTCAATCTTATTGATTAGATCGACAATCAATCCTCTATTTATATTTTCTAGACGCACAAATTTATCAATCGTCTCTTTTGTTCGCTCATATACTTCTGTTTGATTTTCATCATGTAGTTTTTTCATTCTTTCATTAAGACTAGTTAACTTACTCTCTATTTTAATTAGTTCATCATCATACTTTTTTGCTAGTGTACTATATTGTCTCGCTGATATAACCTCATTTAATCGATCTTCATACAAGTTCTCTAAAATCTTAGTTACCTTTTCATTATGTTTATATTGTTCATTAATTTCTCTAGTAATTTGTTGTTCTTCTTTCATTTGCAATTCCATTACTTTATCAAGAGATAATTTTGTATCAAAACTTTTAGATAGTTTAATACCGATATCTTTTAAATAATGAAGAATATCTGCTTCAAGTGCATTATAGTTAATACGATGATTCGTACATACTCCATACTTTCCAAGAGCTTGATAGTGATTGCACTGTGCAAACTTACCTGCTGTTGGACTTTTTTGACTGATATTCATTCGATGACCACATTCCTTGCATTTGAGTAAACCTTGTAAAAGATGATTTCCTTTAGATTGGCTGCTCAATCTTTTGCTTTTTTTAAGTATTCGTTGTGCCTTATTAAAAGTGTCTTCATCAATAATTGCTTCATGGGTATTTTTAACAATATACCACTCACTCTTTTTCGTTTCAACAATTTTCTTTGAATTATAACTTACTTTCTTCCATCTACCTTGAACCATATGTCCTAAATACATTTGGTTCGTCAATATCTTTAATACTGTTTGTACCCTCCATAAACCCGTACCTTTAATATTTGCATACTGATTACAACGATAAGTTTCGTTTTTATAAATAGATGGTATCGGTATATTTGCTTCCGTCATTAAACTTGCAATCTTACTTAACCCATGCCCTTCTAATGCAAATGCAAATATCATCTTTACATATTCGCTAGCTACTTCATCAATAATCAGTTTGTTTGAATTATCTGGATCCTTTTTATACCCTAATAAGGGATGCGAACCAATATAATCACCTTTTTTTCTTTTTGCATCAAAACTTGACCTTATCTTTTTAGACGTATCTCTCAAGTATAGATCATTTACACTTAATCGTATTCCAAGCATTGAATCACCAACAAGTGAATCATAGCCATCATTTATCGCAATAAAGCGCACATTTTTTGATAGAAAATATTCTTCAATATATGCACCAGTTTCATACAATTCCCTACCAAGTCTTGATAAGTCTTTTACAATAACACAATTTATTACGCCATCTTCAATGTCTGACTTCAGCCTTTCAAATCCTGGTCTATTGAAATTAGAACCTGTAAATCCATCATCGCTATAAAATTCATTAATCTTTAGATTATTAAACTTAGCAAATGATTCGATAATTAACTTTTGACTATCAATGGAACTACTTTCATCACTTCGATCATCTTCTTTAGACAGTCGCACATATGCGCCTACAATATAATTGTTATCAAATTTTCTCATTCCTTTTCCTCCTTCTATCCTATATCACTAAAATATCAACATCGTCATTTTAATTGATTTCATATTTTTATTGAAATGTGTAAATTCAAAAAAGCACAACTTTGACAAAAGCTGTACTCGTATTATGTTTTATTTTCATCCAGTCCAAAACCGCACTTTTTTCAATTGTTCATTTAAATCTTCATTGACTTTTAATTCAGTATATCTTTTCATTTCGACCTCCTAACATATCCTTATATTAATATATGTTATTGAAGGAAAAATAGACTACGTACTATCAAATCGATGTTTATATAATTTTGGTCTATTGTTTTATTAAGCTACTTAGATCGGCATTAAAGAAAACAACGATATTATGTTCTTTATCAACCTCTATTTTTTTAATTACATCCTGCAATTTGGTAATGATATTCCACGTATTCAATGTATTAAAACACAAAGGGAAAAAACCTAATAAAAATGAGAAGCTTAATAATGTTGCTTTCAATTAAACACAAGAGCTCTATAGTCACTATAAAGATTGTTATCCTGATTCAAACCCTGAAGATGTTCTAGTTGCAATCTTTAATTCTATTGCTGTCTCTTTTCCCTTTAAGAAAAACCTTATTGATCCTTCCATCATTGTTTCTGGTGATGGAACTGCCCTTAAGACTCATACAACCACTTTTGGAACAAAGATTGGAGAAGATAACGATGATACCCGCCGTTATAGTGATGTTGATGCTGATATTGAATGGGACAGCGATGTAGGCACTTATTACTTTGGTGATAGTGGATATACAATATTTACTATCGACCATAAATATCGTTGCCCCCATTACAACAAAAAAGAGAATCCTTGTCCAAAGAAAGATAAATGTACCTCATCACCTTATGGACGTGGCGTACACATTAAATTTAGCAATGGTATCAAACAATTTGCTAAAGCACCATATAAGAGTGATGAGTGGAAAACCATTTATAAAGATAGAACATCTTGCAAAAGGATTAATAACAGAATCATCAATGACTATAAATATAGTGATTGTAAAATGCATGGTAGAAAACGCAATTTCTTTGCATTTATGCTAACCGGTATTAATATTCATCTAGATGCATACTTCAAAGTCACTAAGGCATAAGGTAGTTTTTTAATTTGCTTATTTTCACCTTTTTAGTGTATTCTTTTTTGCTTACATTCAGTGCAATAAAATGTAGTTGATGCAAAATTATAAATTTTAGGAAAATCATTATTTTTCCAATTTATTTATTAATTATTTTCGTATCCACTCTACTTTTATACTTCACTATATATTATAAAAATAAAACTAGACCCTGAATATAAGTGCAAATTAAGTTAAGAGCCATCATATACATAGCTAATTACCCACATATACAATGGCCTGGTTAAATTAAATTTTAAATAAAATTAGTAAAGTCACCAAAAGTAGTGGAATTAAAACCTCAATTGTTAATTTACGCGCTTCCTTGTATTGTTTCCTTCTACAAAATATAACGATTTCGATAATAAATAGTGTATATGCTAGAAACATAGGGATATAAGAACTAATTAGAAGAATTATATTATTATGATGGTTGTTATGACTAATTACATATAACATTGCTCCAAAAAAAGCCATATAGTAAAATAGTTTACTTTTACGAAATGTCGTAATACAAGATTCTACTTTTTTCATTAATAATCATCCTTTTCTATCATGGATTATATGCAACGACTTTAGATTGCGTGGAAACAATTACATTTACTACGGAGTGGACCTGAGTTCGCCCAGAATCATTATATACAATTGTTGTTAAAAAGACTACATACGCATTATAATAATTTGACCATTGTGCATAAAAATAAACAGCAGTGTATTTGTCTCTCGTAACTAGATTCATGATGGAATCGACTGCTTTGGAATACGCTTGGTTGTAAATATATCTTGTTATTGGTAAAGACTTTCCACCAGTTTTCAAAAATAACTTTCCCTCAGCAACACCATAAAGAATACCAGCAATGTGGGTAACAATAGTTTTTAGAATATTTGTTGTTCCATAACTAATATCTGATATACGAATGCTACCATACCCTGGATTTGGTATCACCCTCGCAATATTGTTTGAATTGTTGTTATTTAAGCTATAAAGTTCTATGCTTTCCATCTTTTTTACTGTATTACCAAACTCATCAATAGTATAAACTGGTACAAAATTATCATACGTTATTGCATCAACTGGACCAGTACTTACAAATAGCATACAAACAATCAAGAACATATTTATTATTGGTTTCATGTGACTCCCTCCGTTCTTGATTGGTAGTGTCAAAACTTGATCAAATCAGTACAAATACATCTACCCTCATTTGTTTTGTGTAAAGAGTTAAAAGTATAACTATAAATCACATATTCACTAAAACCATATGAAGTATCTAAAAATTTAAATAATAATCATATTTGATTATATTGACCCAATGATATTATTAGCTAGATATCGAAGAAAACTTATAACCAGTTGCTTGTATGGTAAAAGAAGTATATTATAATTCAGCGTATTGTTCTTTTTCTTAATACTATTATATCACTCTCTCTAATATTGTGTCAAAAGTTAGACCACGTAATCAGTTATTACAAATAAATTTTATATATTTTTGTTATAAAATACTGTTTTCCTTAACTTTTATAATAGTGCACAAAGCGTAAGCCATAAATCACATTACATCAAAGTTAAAGGAACCATTAAAATCTATTATTATCTATATATGCTGGCTAGATTCAGTGCTTTGTTAAACTACTTAGATCGGTATTAAAGAAAACAACGATATTACGTTTTTTATCAACCTCTATTTTTTTAATTACATCCTGCAATAATTCACGAGTCAAATCTTCTAAACTAATAAATTTATGAATTGCACGTTTTGTACGCTCATATATCTTTACTAAGTTTTCTCCATTTAAGTTATCTAATTGTTGCTTTAATAATGCAATTTGATTAAGTATTTCATTAGATTCATCATCATATCTTTTTGCAAGTAACGTATATTGCTTTATAGAAATAATATCGTTCAAGCGATCTTCATAAAGTTTTTCAAGTGTTCTAATTATCTTGTTATTATTTTTTTCAAGTTCTGCGATTTGATTGTCTATTTGATGATGTTCTTTCATCTGAAGCCTCACAATAGCATCACAAGATGATTCACTATCAAACTTATTTACCAATTGTTCTCCAATCTCTTTAAGGTAATGAAGAATATCAAGTTCTAATGCGTTGTAATCAATATGATGACTTGAACATACACCATGTTTTCCAAATTTTTGGTAGTTATTACATTGCGCCCCTTTTTTTTGATTTCTCTTTACATTATGGATCGACATACTACTTCCACAATCCTTACATACTATTAATCCTTGTAAAAGATATTTCTCTGTGTTTTTTGCTGCAAATCGTTTATTCTTTTCTAAATATATCTGCACCTTTTGAAAGGTTTCTTCATCAATAATAGGTTCATGAGTATTTTTTACGATGAACCATTCACTTCTTGGCATCTTAACTAGTTTCTTTGAACTATAACTAACTTTCTTCCACTTACCTTGGACCATATGCCCCAAGTATAACTCATTTTCTAGAATACTCTTTACTGTGGCAGGTCTCCAAATATCACCCTTTTCTAATAAAGCTTTATTCACTACACTTCGTTTTTCTTTTTTATAAGTTACTGGTGTAGGGATATTCGTATCTGTTAATTTCCTTGCAATCTTTGACGTACCAAGTCCTTCAAGAGCATATGCAAACATCATCCTTACATACTCACTTGCAACTTCATCAATAATTAAGTGTTTATTATTTTTAGGATTCTTTTTATATCCAAAAGCTGGAAGTGAGCCAACATAGTCACCACGGTTTCTTTTTGCGTCAAACCCTGCTTTTACTTTCTTTGATAAGTCTCGTAGGTATAAATCATTTACACTTAGACGAATCCCAAGCATTGAATCACCTACAAAAGAATCATAACTATCATTAATCGCAATAAATCTAATTCCTTTTGATAGAAAATACTCTTCTATGTATCCACCTGTTTCATACAACTCCCTACCAAGTCTAGATAAGTCTTTTACAATAACACAGTTAATAACTCCATCTTCAATATCTGCTTTTAATTGTTCAAATGCAGGACGATTAAAGTTAGAACCAGTATATCCATCATCACTATAAAATTTAGATATTTTCAAGTTGTTAAAGTTTGCAAATGATTCAATAATCATTTTTTGACTTTTGATAGATTTACTTTCATCATTTTGATCATCCTCTCTTGAGAGGCGAACATATGCACCTACATTATAATTATCATTTAAGTTTTTCATTGTTTCCTCCTTTGCATCTTACACAATTCAATAAAACACTACGCTTATCATAATAGATTTCATCATTTTATTGAAATGTGCAAATCTAAAAAAGCACAACCTTGTAAAAGTTGTCCTTATTTAATATTCAATTCTTTTTTACAATATTCAACAATATTTCTTTCGATGATTTTATAAATGCAATCTGTTGCTTGTGTAAAATTAAATGTTACTTTTTGTTTAACCATATTTTCCTCCTGTTACGCTGTTTCTTTACTATATGTTACGTGGATATAATTTAGACCATACAACAAAAAAGACCGAAGCATTTTCGATCTAATCTTTTGTATATATTTTAATACACTATTTACTTTTCTTTTTTAACCTTTGCTGTTTCTTTACATCACCATTAAGCAATTCTTACTTTTTAAAAGGTTAACTCTTCATTTAATATCAGAAGAACTTCATTTAAAAACATCATATTTTTCACTAGTTCTTCATAGGTAAATATATCTTTTTCGTCAAAGACATATATATTTTGCATTTTCATGAAGTGGTTTTTTAATTGTTCATTATCTTGTAATTGTGCAAATAAAGTGAATTTTTCAAATGGAATATTTGATAAATTACTACCCTTTCTTTCCTTTTCTTCAAGTCTTTTATAAAAGAGCATCTGTACAAATTCATTATGATCTGACAACATATCTTGTATTCTTGGCAGTTGCATCATAACCGATAAGTCATATAGATGTTTCGATACGTCAAACAATTCATTCCTTTGATAATAAAACTCAGCCGCAAGTATCTTATCAGCAAAAATTCTTTCTTGCTTTATACTCTTGATAAAAAACGGAGAAACTTCAAATTGTGTTTGTAAAATAGTTTTTTCTTCTTCTGTTGCCTGCGTGTAAAGTAGTGGCTCAATTTCAGATGCTTCACAGGGCTCACTTATGGTAAATGATGTTGCTTCGACTTTTACATGACCAAACCTCTGTAGCTCATCTTGAACATCAACCTCTGTAATAGGCTCATAATCATAGATTGCTGTTATGCTTCCTTTTGCATTGCGTTCTTTTTCTTTATTTGACGTTCTGTCTAACACAGTGTATTTCGTACTCGCGCGCTCAAGTCGTACTTTTCCTTGGTTCTTAGAGCAACCAGTAACTTCTACTGTTAAATCTATATCTTCTGAAAATCGATTAAGGGTTTTAAGTGCTTTATATAACGCAGTACCTCCTTTGAAGTAAGCTGGTAATGTAGATTGTTTTTCTGAAAGCTCAAAGAGTATAAGAACTACATAATAATCTTTTTCAATAATATCTTTTCTAATTCCTGTTCTTTCGCTTACATTATCTACAATGACAGAAAAAGAATCCTTATCCACGTGTAATTTCATAATCATCCTCCAATAAAATATCCAACACTAAAAGTAGTATCTTTCGTGAATAATATTTCTTTGCGATTTTCATCATAACTAATTTATCTAACTTAAGGGTATCTAACGCACATCGTATGATTTCACCTGAGTTTTTTGCATCGATATATTCCGTTTCGAGCATTGCTATTGCATCAATTAGTTGTAAGTACTTTACATTTTCATCAGTAATTTCTGTAACAGGTTTTTTGAGGATGATATGACTTTCCTTTGGTACTTTTACTCTACATTTATTTGTAACAATAACTTTATTTTTTGGTGTCAAAGATGTAAGTCCTAAATCGTGAAGCAGTGTTTCTCCTCCGATATAACCTATTTTCTTTCCACCATGTTTCATACATGTTTCACTAATAACAAGGTCTATTGGTGGTCTTGATTTACCAAAGGCAGTAATCTTCGCTTTATAATATACGCCTTTTTGAATACGCTCTATCACATGATTATCTGCAAGTCGTTTTAAATTCAAATTCACATTTTTTTTAATGCTTTTCATTGATACTCCAGCATCAATAGCAACTCGTTTTGCAACAGTATCTGTAAAAATCGGAACTCCTACTGGGAACGCATCTATCACGTTACTCATATTTTCACTATAATTTATATTCATTCAAACACCTCCTTTGAAATTATTATGTGTAATTTATTGTTTTTTATTCAACATCATAATATCATACTTATTGTTAAAAATCAATTTCTACAAATAAGTCTTCTCTTCATAGATTGAATCATTCAAAAAAACTTTTTAATTGGAATGTGTACCTTAACTTCCCAAAAATGCGCAAATTTAAAAAAGCACAACCTTGTAATAGTTGTCCTTATTTAATATTCAATTCTTTTTTACAGTATTCAACAATATTTCTTT
>CAYJEM010000041.1:0-17692 GCA_964369175.1 uncultured Erysipelotrichales bacterium
GTTAATAAAACCTCCACTGTTTGTAACAATGGAGGTAGGTATTATGATATTTACTTTTGAACTTCAATAAATTCATTATAGATTGTACGAATTGCTTTTTTGAAATCTGCATTACGAACACCAGCAATAATGTTTAACTCACTAGATCCTTGATCAATCATTTTTATGTTTATATCTTCTCTTGCAAGTGCGTTGAAAACTCTAGCAGCAGTTCCTTTAGCTGCTTTCATACCACGCCCAACAATAGCTACAAGTGATAAATCTGGTTCAATTGAGATGAAATCAGGATTAACAGCTCTATGAATACCAGCAATTACTTGTTGCTCACATTTTATGAAATCTTCAACGTTAACTATAATATTCATTGTATCAATTCCAGAAGGCATGTGCTCAAATGCAATGTTATATTCTTCTAATACTTGTAATACTTTGCGTCCAAAACCAACTTCACTATTCATCATGTCTTTTTCAATCATAATTGTAGCAAAATCTTTTTTACCAGCAATTCCAGTAATAACATGATCAGGTTTGTGACATGTGCTTTCTACAATTAATGTTCCAGGTGCGCTAGGGTCATTTGTATTTTTAATATTTATAGAAATACCCTCTTTACGAATTGGAAAAATTGAATTTTCATGTAATACACTTGCACCCATATATGATAATTCACGTAACTCCTTGTATGTGATTGTACCAATGGCTTTTGGTTGTTTTACAATACGAGGATCAGCGATTAAGAATCCAGATACATCAGTCCAGTTTTCATATAGTGATACATGTCCGTTTTTAGCAACAATACTTCCAGTAATGTCACTTCCTCCTCGAGAAAATGTTTTAATTTTTCCACTTCCATCATTTAATGAACCATAGAATCCTGGAATTACAACATACTCATGTTCAAGTAAACATTTTTCTAAAATAGGGTCTGTCATTTCTTCGTCATAGTTACCTACTTCATCAATAAAAATAACATCTTTAGCATCAACAAAATCAAAACCTAAATAATTAGCAAGTAGAATACCATTTAAATACTCTCCACGACTATATAAATAGTCTGTATTAGCTCCATTATTTAAATCTTTTTCTATAATGCTGAACTCTTCATCTAAAGAGACTTCTAGCGCTAAATCATCTATAATTTCTTGGTAACGTGCTTTGATTTTATCAAATGCAGCTGTAAAATCACTACTACCAACTAGCGTATATGCCTCTGTAAGTAAGTCGGTAACCTTAATGTCTTCTTTAAATCTCTTTCCTGGTGCTGAAGGCACAACAAATCTACGATTACTGTCGCTTTTAATAATATCTGCAACTTTTTTGAACTGCTCTGCATTTGCAAGAGACGTTCCACCAAATTTCACTACTTTTTTCATACTATTCCCCCTAGAACTTATATAATATAAAAAATACCATGAAATCGCTTAAAGTTCAAGATATATCGTACTTACAAAAGAAAAAGTGCTCATATAAATAGTCTTGGAGTTTATGTGTTATAATGGCTCTAGAAACATTGAATACATCATCTTTTTTCTATGTTTCTTTTTATCGACATTTAAAAAAAGTGTGTTATAATGATTTAGTTATAAAAAGGAGTGTATAAAATGAATATACGTAATATCGCAATTATTGCCCATGTAGACCATGGAAAAACGACGTTAGTAGACCAATTATTAAAATTGTCAGGAACATTTAGAGATAATGAACAAGTAGCTGAAAGAGCTATGGATAGTAATGATTTAGAAAGAGAAAGAGGAATTACAATTCTTGCAAAAAATACAGCAATCAATTATAAAGATTACCGTATTAATATCATGGATACACCAGGTCATGCTGACTTTGGTGGAGAAGTAGAACGTATCATGAACATGGTAGATGGAGTATTACTAGTAGTTGATGCATACGAAGGGACAATGCCACAAACACGTTTTGTACTTAAAAAAGCATTAGCTGCAAAAGTAAAACCAATCGTAGTAATTAATAAAGTGGATAGACCTGTAGTACGTATTCAAGAAGTTATGGATGAAGTTTTAGAGTTATTTATGGAATTAGGTGCAGATGATGACCAATTAGAATTCCCTACAATCTTTGCTTCAGCACTTCAAGGAACATCAAGTGATAGTAGTGATATCAGTACCCAACAACCAAACATGGATTGTTTATTTGATATGATTATTCGTGAAATTCCAGAACCGTTAGTAGACGAAGAAGGGGGATTACAATTCCAACCAGCTTTATTAGATTACAATGATTATGTTGGACGTATTGGGGTTGGACGTATTCAAAGAGGAACAATGAAAGTTAATGAAACGGTTAGTTGTGTACGTGCTGATGGTACAAAAACACAATTTCGTATTCAAAAATTATTTGGATTCTTAGGATTACAACGTATTGAAATTGAAGAAGCACGTGCTGGAGATATTGTTGCAATTGCTGGGCTTGCTGATATTGGAGTAGGTGAAACAGTATGTACCTCAGGTAAAGAAGAAGCATTACCATTATTACATGTTGATGAGCCAACAATTCAAATGGTTATAGGAACAAATACTTCTCCATTTGCTGGTCAAGAAGGAAAATTTGTTACTGCTAGTAAAATTGAAGAACGTTTATTTAAAGAAACAAATAGAGATGTTTCTTTAAAGATTGAAAGAATTCCAACAAGTGAAGAATGGATTGTATCAGGACGTGGAGAATTACATTTATCAATTTTAATTGAAAATATGCGTCGTGAAGGATTTGAACTTCAAGTATCAAAACCAAAAGTAATCATTCGTGAAATAGATGGTGAATTATTTGAACCATATGAAGAAGTAAATATTGAAGCACCAGATGATTGTATCGGAAGTGTTATTGAATCTTTAGGATTCCGTCGTGGTGTTTTAGAAAATATGTCTAGCCAAGATGGACAAACTAGTGTTACTTATATGATTCCTTCAAGAGGAATGATTGGATTTATGACAAACTTTTTAACGATGACAAAAGGTTATGGAATTATTTCACATTCATTTAGTGAATATCGTCCAATGGAAGGTGAAGCAGTAGGTGAAAGAACATTAGGTGTGTTAATATCAATTGATAAAGGTCAAACTACAGCATATGCTTTAGGTGGAGTAGAAGGCCGTGGAGTAATGTTTGTTGAGCCAGGTGTTGATGTTTACGAGGGTATGATTGTTGGTGAAAATAGCCGTGATAACGATTTAGTTGTTAACGTAACAAAAGGGAAACAATTAACAAATACTCGTGCTGCAAGTAAAGATTCAACAGTTGTATTAAAGAAACCACGTCAATTTAACCTAGAAAGTTGTTTAGATTATATTAATGATGATGAATTAGTAGAAGTTACACCAGAAAATATTCGTTTACGTAAACGTTATTTAACTGATCAAGAGCGTCGTCGCCAAAGTAAAATGGACAAAGGATTATTATAAAAAATTATCATATTGTTTTACAGTACTGCTTATCCTAGTTATAATATGGTTGTAAATAAAGATTGCAACGATCGCTATGTGCTTACCAAAAGACACAAGCATACATATAAATAGGTGAAAGCAAAGTATATGTATAAATGTAAGACAACATAGTCTAGACGTTACAAATAGATGGGATAACCCATGGATAATTATCCAAAAGAAAGGCAGGGAAAATATTCTCTGTTTTTCTTTGTATCTGAATATCTAAATATGTTATAATGTTTTCATGCATTTTAAGGAGAATATGAATGAAAAAAATAATCACAATTCTAATATGCGCTTTCCTTCTAGTGGGATGTGGAAGTGCTGGTAATATATATGTATTAAAAGATTCAACTGGAGAGTATTTTTTAGTGAACACGGATGGCGAACAGATAAATGAGATTCATTATAATGAAGTTATCGCTGTTGAAAATAAGGGTTATATCCTTATTGATGAAGGACAGTATGGATTTATTAATGTTACTGGTAAAGAAATCATTCCTTTAGGAACCTATGAATCAATTGATAATAGAGCCGGTTTGTTAGTTGCTAAGAGTGGTAATACAACATCATTAATTGGTGTTGATGGTAAAGTTTACTATCAAGACGATGATAGTACAGTGATTACCGTAACTGCGGGATATCCAATTGTCAAAACTGGTGAAGAGTGGCATTTAATAGGCGCTAGTGGAAAACCTTTAGTTACATCAAAGCAAGAGATAATATATAGTCAAATGGATAAATCAGGATATCTTGTAGGGTATAATGATAAAGCTGAATATTACAATGGTGATAGTAAACCAATTGTTATTTCGGGTAGTAGCGATGTTACATTGTTAGAAACGAATAACGAGGTAGGAACATTATTGTATAGTGAGGACGTAAAAACATTAACGTTTGTTACAGGTGGCGTATCAATGTTTGAAATTGCTGTTGAGCTTCCGGCCAAAGATAGCGGTCTTAATCGTGCATACTTTGATGAAGGTAAAAATATTATTGCAAATATTGATGGTGTAAATCATTTAATTAACCAAGATGGCGATATCGTTACTACACTAAATAGCTATTATATTGACGCTAGTAATTATACGAATAAAAATTCTGTAAATATTTATGGACCACATGAATTTGTTTCTAATCAAAATACAATTGAAGTAAGTGATATCCAACTAGATCCTAAAGCTGGATATAGTATTAGTGAAATATTTCCGGTATTTGTTCGAAATAAGGGATATGCGTACTACAGCTTTGAAGGAATACAGGTGTTTGAAACAGTATACAAACGTGCATCAACATTTGATGCTGTAGGTATTGCAATTGTATCTAGTGAAGAAGATAAATATTATTTGATTGATACTACAGGTACTAAGTTAAGTGAAGACTTTATGGCAATTGAACCAATTGGTGATGGATATTATGCGGCATATCATTCAACATATCGATATGAAGTTATTGATAAAACAGGTAAAAAGGTAATTGATGAAGAGTTTTTACATAATTATATGCTTGTAAAAGGTGAAGAAAGTCTTTTAGGTGTATTTGATTTGGGCGGACGTACAAATGTGTATAATATGGAAACATATGAATTGTTGTACCAAATTCCAGGAACGGTAACATATGATGAAGCTGGTTACTTTGTGGTAGATGGAAATACATATTATGGACTTGATGGCCAAGAAATATTTGGGAGGTAATATAGGCGATGTATTATATTGGTATGTTAGTTGTATTAACAGGAATTCTTATTGTATTAGAGATTTTATTTAGTCAAGTAGAACAAAAACAAAATAGTAGATTACATAACTATAGTTGGTATTTGCAATTTAATAATAATTTCAACTATCGTAGAACAGCCAGTACAACATTTCTATTTGTAATACTGTACTTAGCTACTTCGCAAAGTACTGTGGGATCGATGGAATGGATAATTGGATTACTTGGTTATCTAGCGATTGGATTAATTTCAAATATTTTAAGTACTTATGCAGGATTTATGTATAAAAAAAAGAAATTTAAAAAACAAATTGAAGAGGTAAATAATTTACAAAAAACAATTCGTGAGCAATTACAGTTGATTGATGATAGTAAAGGAGTTGAGACTCCGCTTTCATACGATGTTAAAATAATTGTAGAGGAGTTATTAAATGATGATATGCACCTTGCTATTGCCTCAAAAGATGGTGGAGAATTTGTATCTACAATAAGCAATTTGCCACTAATTACCTATGTTGTTGAAACGGAATCTTATGAAGCTAGTAATAGATTAGAAGATACGGGAGTTAAGGTAACAAACTTTACAGAACAAGGTGGGTTACCATTTAAGGATGAGCGTTTAGATATTGTTGTAAATAAACTTACACATTTTGACCGACATGAAATAGCTCGTGTTATCAAAACGGGTGGAAAGGTAGTAATTGAACAAAGTGGAAGTCAAACTTTCAATGAAGTTTTACAAACACTACCAATGGTTAGAATGAAAGGTGCTTGGGATCTTCAAAATTGTATTACTATTTTAGAGGATACAAATTTAATGATAGAACAACAATATGAAGATGTTGGTAAAATTCGTTTTACTACTCTTGCTAGTACTGTCCACTATCTAAATAACAACAGTACAACAAACTTTAATGATACGAAATTCTTTTTCAACTTACATGCACGTATTCAACAAGCTATTAATAATGAAGGTTTTTTTGAATTAACGATTCATAAATTTCTTGTAGTAGCGCGAAAATTGGAGAATAATTCAAAAGGATACGAGATAATCAAATAAAATGAAAGCGTTAAAAAAAACTTTGAAAGTTATAGTAATTATTCAATAATAATGCTATAATATTTGTATAAACAATTAAGGAGGAAGTCATACGATGGCAGAAAAATTAACATTTGTAGTATCGGATCCTGTAGGATTACATGCAAGACCAGCTACTATTTTAGTAAACCAAGCAAGCAAGTTTACTAGCGATATCAAATTGGTTTACAATGAAAAAGAAGTGAACTTAAAATCAATCATGGGAGTAATGTCATTAGGTGTTCCTAGTAAAGCAACAGTAGAAATCGTTGCTGATGGTGATGATGCTGCTGATGCATTAGCTTCTATTGCTAAAGTAATTAAAGAACAAAAAGTTGCTGAATAAGATAAAGGGGTAGGAAACTACTCTTTTTTTTTATAAAAATGGAATTAAATACGATATTTCTATGTTAATTTTACTAATTATAATTTATAATGTAATGGTAAATGGAGGTACAGTATGCTACATATTTACTATGGTACAGGAAAAGGAAAAACAACTGCATCAATTGGTTTAGCTACAAGACTACTTGGTGTAAAAAAGAAGGTTTTGGTTATTCAATTTCTAAAAGATGGAACTAGTAGTGAAATTGTTTCATTAAAAAAACTTGGAGCTACAATTGAATATTTAAAAATGCCTTCAATGTTTGTTGATATGAATGACCCTGACATGGTTAAAGAAGTCAAGGCAATGCAGTTATCACTATTTAATAAGATAGATGATTCTTATGATGGAATTATTCTTGATGAACTACTTGATGTTCTTACGCTTTCATTATTAAATGAAGCGGATGTCATTAAGCTAATAAGTGATTTAAAAAAGCAGTCTGAAGTTGTTGTAACTGGTAGAAAACCACCAATTGGGTTATCAAAGATTGCTGATTATATGACTGAGATGAAAAAAATAAAACATCCATATGATCATGGCGTTCTTGCCAGAAAAGGAATAGAATACTAGAGATGGAGAGGAGGATGTGATAACTTTGTTATCACAAAGCGAGTATGGACTACAATAAAGAATACCAAAGATGGATTAATCATCCAAATATTGAAGAATCTATGAAGGTTGAATTAGCTGCTATGGATGAAATAGCAATGCAAGATGCGTTCTACACAAATGTAGAGTTTGGAACTGCAGGAATGCGTGGAATTTTAGGTGCGGGAACGAACCGTATGAATATCTATACAATCCGTAAAGCAAATGTTGGTTTTGCTAAATATGTATTATCTTTAGAAAATGGAAAAGAGAGAGGAATTGCAATTGGATATGATAACCGTCATATGTCATATCGTTTTGCTTTAGAAAGTGCAAAAGTACTTGCAACTTTTGGAATTAAATCATTTATTTTTGAAAGTTTACGACCAACACCAGAATTATCATTTGCAGTGCGTCATTTAGGATGTGCTGGGGGAATTATGATTACAGCTAGTCACAATCCAAAGGAATATAATGGATATAAAATTTATGATGATACAGGGTGTCAGTTAATTCCTGAATGGGCAGATCAAGTTGTTGAGTATGTAAATGAAGTAGCAGATGAATTATCAATTGATGTTGTTAGTGATGAAGTTGCATATGACTTTATTACTTGGATTTCAACAGAGGTGGATGAAGAATACTACCAAGAAGTTATGAATATTGAGTTAAATAAAGGACTTAATAAAGATGATTTTTCAATCGTATTTTCCCCACAACATGGTGCTTCAAATATTCCAGTAAGAGAAGTATTATCTCGTCTTGGATATAATGTGATACCAGTGCTTAGTCAATGTGCGCCAGATCCAGATTATACAAATACAAAATCTCCGAACCCTGAAGTAGCAGTATCATATGACCTAGCAATAAAAAAAGCAAAAGAAACAAATGCTGACGTTGTTGTAATTTGTGACCCTGATGGTGACCGTTTAGGGGTTGTGTGTTTACATGAAGGTGAATATGTATTAATGTCAGGAAATCAAAGTGCTGCTGTATACTTAGAATACCTATTATCACAACATAAAGAAAAAGGTACTTTACCTAGCAATGCTGTAATGTATAACACAATTGTAACAAGTGACTTAGGTGCTTTAGTTTCTCAAAGCTATGGTGTTGATGTTGAAAAAACATTAACTGGTTTTAAATTTATTGGTGATAAAATCCGTAAATATGAAGCAACAAAAGAAAAACAGTTTATCTTTGGGTATGAAGAATCTTATGGTTGTGTAATCAAAGAATTTGTACGTGATAAAGATGCAGTGCAAGCAGTTTTATTAGCTGCAGAAGCTGGTAACTTTTACAAAAAGCAAGGAAAAACACTAGTTGATGTTTTATATGAATTATATGATAAATTCGGTGCTTTCCACGAAGAGCAAGTTGCTCTTTCAAAAGAAGGTGCTAGTGGAGCAATGCGTATTAAAGAAATCATGGATGGACTTCGTACAAATGGTGTAGAAAGTATTGGTGGTCTAAAAGTAGTTTCTAGCGAAGATTATGCGACGAGCATTTGTTATAAAGATGGTCAAGAAATAACAATTGATTTACCAAAATCAAATGTATTAAAATATTATTTAGAAGATGGTTCTTGGATAGCTGCTAGACCAAGTGGTACAGAACCTAAATGTAAATTCTATTTCTCAATTGTTGGTAAAACAACAGCGGATGCAAAAGAAAAAACAGAAATATTTAAAAAAGATATTTTATCAATTATTGGAGAATAACTCATCATATGATGAGTTTTCTTTTCTTCTTGTTGAAATATTTATTTTATCATGTATTATTAATAAGTAACGAGGTGAATGTATGAAGTTAATTATAGGACTTGGAAATCCAGGTAAAGAGTATCAAAACACACGCCATAATTGTGGCTTTTTAGCGCTTGATGAACTTGCAAAAGAATTAGGTGTAACCATCAACCAACAAAAATTTCATGGAGAATATGTTAAAACAAAGTATAAAGGAGAAGATGTTATCCTTTTAAAGCCATTAACATATATGAACAACTCTGGTCAATCACTGCAAGCATGCATGCAGTTTTTTAAAGTTGATATAGATGATGTGGTTGTTATCTATGACGATTTAGATATGCCAGTAGGAAAACTTAGATTACGTACCAGTGGTTCAGCAGGCGGGCATAATGGAATTAAAAGCATTATACAACATATTGGTAGTCAAGAATTTAAACGAATTCGTATTGGTATCGACCGTAGTAAGCAAATAAAAGTTGTTGATTATGTTTTAGGCAATTTTACAAGTGAAGAAAGAAAATGGGTAGAACAAGGATTTATTGAAGCAACTAAAGCAGTTCTTTTAACGATTGATAAAGATTTTGTGGCGGCAATGAATACCTTTAATTAGGTGATAAAATGAAAAAAATACTTTCTATAATAAAAAAAACAGAAGCGTATAATGCATTTATAAATGGAAAAGATATTGTTGTAAACCAACCATATCATGAGGCGTTGCTCCATGCAACTGCCTTTTTAGACTGTCCTAAAAATATAATGATAATCACACCTTCACAGTATCAAGCTAACCAACTATACCAACATCTTGCATCAATGATTGGTACTAGTGCTTTATACTTTCCAGTTGATGAATCATTTAGAATTGAAACCTTAGCCTCATCACCTGAAATTATTAGTGAACGTATTGCAACAATGTATAATTTACTAGATGATCGTCCACGAGTTGTAGTTTGTCATGTTCATAGTGCAGTACGTTATTTACCCAGTAAGCAACTTTTCCAAGAAAATGTATTAAGTCTTAAAGTAGGAATGCAGTATGACATTCAAGATATGCATAGAAAATTACATTCACTTGGATATAAGTATACAAATAGAGTAGAACAACCGTTGTATTTTGCAAAACGTGGTGGTGTAGTAGATGTTTATTCATTACAATATGATTATCCAATTCGAATTGAGTTTTTTGATGATGAAATCGATGATATTCGTTTCATTGATCCAATAAGCCAAAGAACAATATCAAAAACAAAAGAAATAACAATTATACCGGCAACAGATATTTTATATAAATCAAATGAAGTAGCATCAGTCATTGAAAGAATCGATCATCTTGCAAGCGTTCAAAAAGTGGAACAAGAATTTCATGAAGAATTACAAATGCAAGTTGAACTTGCAAAGGAAAACCTAAATACTAGCTTAAATGATTTTACAATGTATCGCTATCTAGGGTTATTTGAAAATGTTACAACTATTGTTGATTATTTAGAAAATCCTCATATTTACATGTCATCTAAAAGCGACTGTAATAGTTCTTATAAACAATTTGTTGAGGAAAATTTTTATTATAATCACGAATTAAATACTGTAGGTAAAATGATTAAAGGTCTGTCATTACATGTTGACTTTAATACTACATATTCAAAGAAGTATCAAGAAATAAAAAAATTACCAACAAAAAGTGATGATGTTGTATTTTTAACACACCAAATACATATAAATAAAAGCATTGAAAAAGATGTTATTGAAGCAATTAATGATTACCAAAAAATAGGAACTGTTTTAATATGTTTAGAAAATCAAACATATGTACGTTCATTAATCGATTTATTTGAAAGATATAACCAAACTTTTACTATGATAGGTGATGAGGATAAAATTTATCCAGGGATCAATATTTATGTTGGTACTATGCAAGTTGGACTTTCGTTTGTTGAAAGTAATATTACTGTATTAACGACGAATGATCTATTTGTTCAAGCACAAATAAAAAAACCAAAGTACGTAAAGTATAAAGATGCTAAAATTATCAAAGATTTTCAAGAGCTACACATTGGTGACTATGTTGTACATGATAGCCATGGAATAGGTCAATATTTAGGAATTAAAACATTAGAAACAAATGGAAATCATCGTGATTATTTATATGTGAGTTATGCAGAAGATGCAACTTTATATATTCCAGTAGAACAATTTAAACTAATTCGTAAGTATTCATCGAGCACAGGAAAAATACCAAAGGTTCATAAACTAGGTGGTGTTCAATGGCAAAAGACAAAACAAAAGATTCGTGATAAGGTTGATGATATTGCAGATACTTTAATTGAAATATATTCTAAACGTATGGCTCAAACAGGTTTTGCATTTAATAAAGATAATGATGAACAATATCTTTTTGAAAAAGCATTTGGTCACCAATTAACACCAGATCAAATTACTTCTGTCGATGAAATAAAAACAGATATGGAAAAGACAATACCTATGGATAGACTATTATGTGGGGATGTTGGGTTTGGAAAAACAGAAGTGGCACTAGTTGGTGCTTGTAAAGCTGTTTTATCGAATAAACAAGTTGCCTTTTTATGTCCAACAACGATTCTTTCAATGCAACATTATAAAACAACCGTTGCTAGATTTAAGTCTATGGCAGTAAATATAGCACTTTTAAATCGATTTACATCAACAAAGGAAAAGAAACAAATATTACAAGATGTAAAAGATGGAAAAATTGATATTCTTATTGGAACGCATAGGATATTGTCAAAGGATGTTCAATTTAAAGATTTGGGGTTGTTAATTGTCGACGAAGAACAACGTTTTGGAGTTGGCCAAAAAGAAAAAATCAAAATGTATCGTGAAACAATAGATGTTCTAGTGTTGTCAGCTACACCAATTCCAAGAACATTACAAATGTCACTTATGAATATTCGTGGGCTCTCACAAATTGATACTCCACCCAAAGAACGTATGCCGGTACAAACATATGTTGTTGAAAAAAATAATAAACTAATTAAGCAGGTTATAGAAAGAGAACTTGCTAGAGATGGACAAGTTTTCTACTTATATAACCGTACCAGTGAAATACATAATGTTGCTTCGAGATTGGCCTTTGAAATACCCGGTGCACGTGTTGCAGTTGGACATGGACAAATGGCCAAAGAAGAACTTGAAGATGTAATGATTCGCTTTATTAATAAAGAATTTAATGTACTGGTTTGTACGACGATTATTGAAACAGGTATCGATATTCCTAATGCAAATACAATATTAATAGATAATGCTGATCGTTTTGGGTTAAGTCAACTATACCAAATCAAAGGACGTGTTGGCCGTAGTAGCCGTAATGCCTATGCATATCTATTATATTCATCGACTAAAGAAATGAGCGAGATTGCAACGAAACGATTGCAAGCTATAAAAGAGTTTACAGAACTTGGTAGTGGGTATAAAATTGCAATGAGGGATTTATCATTGCGCGGTGCTGGGGATATTCTTGGTGCCAAGCAAACCGGATTTATTGATACAGTAGGTTTTGAAATGTACATGAAAATATTACAAGAGGCAATTAATCAAAAGACAAATAAGGTGAAAAATGATGAAAAAGAAGTTCCTTCATTGAATATTCAAGTTGATGGTTATATACCAAAGCAATATGTTGAAAGTGATATTGAAAAACTTCAAGTATATCAAAGAATTGATAAAACAAAAACAATGCAAGAAGTATTGCAATTACAAAATGAGTTTATGGATTATTATGGTAAACTTCCAAATGAAATCATGGTACTACTTGATAAAAGACGATTAGAAATTCTAGTTGATGATCCTAGTATTGAATCTTTAAAAGAGGAAAACAATAAGATCGAATTTGTATTTACAAGTGCATTTACAAGTACTTGTGATGGTATTGCGTTATTTGAAAAAGTAATTACAACATTTGCAAAAGCGAAGTTTAAAACAAATAATGGAAAAATTTCTATAACAATTCAAAAAAGTGAAAAGTGGTTAGGACAATTAAATACATTACTACAATCATTACAAAACAAGTAAAAATGACTTCATTATGAAGTCATTTTTTCTTTTATGTTGAGCCATAGCCCTTAACAATGTCATCCATTGAAAGACCAAGTAATACGCCAAATATTAAGTAGTCATCAACAACATTTTGATATACTTTAAATTCATATGATTTTGTTAATTGTAAAGCTCCTTCATTGACAATTAAGAATTGCTCGATGGCATTATGGGTTTCAGGAATTTCTTGAAATCCTTTTAGCTCATCAATGTGTAGTTGTTTGCCAATTGTAAGCAATAAGTTTAACCCTTTAATATAATCAGGAAGGATATCCTCAATAGTAGTTTCATCCTTTATAAAGTAATAGCATTTTGATAGCGTAGCCACCTTACCTAAAGTTGAAATAAAAGCGACAATTCCTTTATGAATATTTTCTTTTGCAAGTACATGATTTTTAACTCCGGGAATAACATCAACAGGGTTTTCAACATGCAACTTAAATAATGTATTAATTCTGTCCATATGTTTGTCTCCATTTCTAAAAAATTATACTTCTACGTAAGTCGTACCAACATGTTTTTTTGTATATTGATTAGCAGTTAAATCCTGGATCACATCAAAAAAATGTGAATCTTTAATATAACACGTATAGCATACATCATCTAAATACATTGTATTAGTAATTTGGATATTTGAACTCCTTGCAAGATGTTCAAACTTCTTTGTAAAAGAGTAACCGATTGTTATATCATACACATCAATTGGCTCTTTAGTAACAATTGTCGCAACCTTCAATGCTTCAGCAACACTTTGGGTATATGCTCTGGTAAGTCCACCAGCTCCTAGTTTTATACCTCCAAAGTAACGTGTCACAATTGCAATAACATTTGTTAATTCTTGTTTTTGAAGTACGTTTAACATTGGCATCCCAGCTGTTTTGCTAGGTTCACCATCATCATCTGCCCTTTCTACCTTATCTACAATATAGGCAAGACAGTTATGGTTAGCATCATTGTATTTATCACGATAAAATTGAATGATTTCTTGAATTTTATTTTCTTCATCACAAGGGATTAAAGTGCATATAAAAGTTGATTTCTTAATGATGATTTCGTGCTGTATTAATTCTTTAATCGATTTCATGTTTTTACTCCTTATGAGTCTATTTTATCATAAATTTGTAAATAATAGTATAGATTAAACACCTAGTTTTTGATATGATAAAGCATAGGAGGGGACGGAAATGAAAAGATATGCTATTTTAGTTGACAGTGGAAGTCAAATTGAGATTGGGTCAATGGACCATGTGGGGATATTTGTAGTACCACTACAAGTGATTATCGAAGATAAAGCTTATAATGATCAAATAGATATAAGTAGTGATGAAGTTTTTAAGCGAATGGCAGCAACAAAATGTCTTGCATCAACGTCACAACCAACACAATGGAATTTAGAGAATACAATTGATAAAATAATTGGGAGTGGGTATGATTGTATTTTGGCTTTACCGATTGCTAGTGGATTAAGTGCAACAGGGTTAAATATTATGGCAACATGTAAACAAAAAGAAATTGAAGTTATTGTGGTTGATACAAAAAGTACAGCAAGTAATCAAAGATATTTAGCGGGTTTAGCTAGGGAATTACTTGAAAGTAATAAAGATATTAAAGAAGTTGTTGAAATTTTAAAAAATAAAGTTGAACGTTCTGGGACACTTGTTATGGCGCCAAATTTAGAACACTTAAAAAGAAGTGGGAGAATTACACCAGGAGTGGCCATTCTTGCTAATATGATGAAGATTGTTCCAGTTATGAAACTAGAACACAATCTTGGAGGGAAGATTGATATCTTAAGTAAAGTTAGAACGGTTAAAAGAGCAAATAGAATTATTGTTGAAAATATGGTGAATAATCATAAAATCAATAATACTGACTTTATTATTGCTGTGCAACATGTACACGCAATTGAGCTTGCAAACGAGGCTAAGCAAATGATCATTAATATGATTGGTGAATGCGCTGTTGAGGTACGTGAATTACCAGCGGTTGTTGGTGCACATCTAGGAATTGGGGGAGTCGGTTATCAATTTATTGAAAAATAATATTGATAATACTAATTTTTGGAAAGAAGCTACATTTTAGTAGTGAGGAAATTAATATGTCAAAGTTTTTAAAATGTGATGAATGTAGTAATATGGTTGAATTTGTTAAGGATGTAGGTACTTCATTAATATGCTGTAACAAGCATATGGACGTTCTAGAAACTACTGACATTAATGGGATTAAATCTATACAAAGTGATTTGATTGTTGTTACTGCAACGAATCAAGAGGTTGTAGTTGATGTAAAAGATGATAGTGACTATGGAGTATTATGGATTCAGTTGAATACAACTTTAGGATGCCAAAGGAAATATAAGTCAAAGTCTACTTCTATGACAATACCTTTCTTGCTAGCAAGAGGAGAAAAAGTTATAACTATTCAAGTATATAGTCGACTTCATGGATTATTACAAGCAGTGAAATAAACATGAAACAAATTTGAGACATATTGTGTCTCTTTTTATTTTACAATGAAGTAGGGTGATAAAGATGATATGTCCACGTTGTAAAAATCAAGATGAAAATTATTTTTGGAAGACAGACATGGGGGTGTATTGTCGAAAATGTATTCATTTAGGTAAGGTCTACATTGATAAAAATCCAGATGTTCAAATTATAACGACAGATGTAAGGGCGACTTATCATCTAGATTATACATTGACTAAAGAACAAAAGTTATTATCTACGAAATTGCTTGAAAATTTTAAAGCAGGTATTCCTTCCTATGTAAAAGCGGTATGTGGTGCAGGTAAGACAGAAATTGTATACGAAGTTATTCAATATGCACTCTCTAAGGGAATGCGGGTATGTTTTACAACACCTCGAAAAGAACTTACAAAGGAACTATTTGCAAGGCTGAACGGACAGTTTCAAGGGGTGACGATTTCTCTTGTTTATGGTGGTCATAGTAAAAAAACATCAGGACAATTTGTTATATGTACAACCCACCAATTACATCGATTTTATAATTGTTTTGATTTACTTATTTTAGATGAAATGGATGCTTTTCCATATGAAGGCGACGAAGTATTAAAAGAAACTTTACAAAGTAGTATTAAAGGAACATTTATCTGTATGTCTGCAACATCGAATGATGAACGTTCATTGTTGCTTACAAAAAGATATCATGGTTTTCCATTGCCAGTTCCAGATGTGAAAATAATGCCTAAAAGTATATCAATACTTAGTAGTATTCAAAAGATACATAACTACACTAAAAAGAGCATGCCAACTTGTATCTTTGTAGCTACTATTGATAATGCTAAAGCATTAAGCAGTATATACAAACTTGTAAAAATCAAACATGCAATTGTTTATGCCGGACTTGAAGATATCCAACAATCATTAACTAAGCTAAAGGAAGGTGAGGTTGATGTAATAATATGTACCACAATTTTAGAACGTGGGGTAACAATAGAAAACCTGCAAGTACTTATCCTAGACGGGCATAATGCCATATATACAAGAGAAACCCTAATACAAATAGCTGGTCGCGTTGGTAGAAAAAGTGACTATCCAACAGGCGAAGTTATTATTTACACAGTATATAAAACAAAGGCAATTAAAGAATGCATCGCGAGTATTCAAGAAGACAATGTTTAATATGCCACCAGGATTTGTACCTTAAAAGGGATTTCTTTCATCTTTGTCATAACCCGCCAATTTGTATGTATTGTTGTCGTCAGTTAATAGTGCGAAATTTTTATTTTATGATAAAAGGGTATCAAGGGATTGTAGTATATAGTTATAATGATTTTTTTGCAAAGTTATTATTTCAGTATAAAGGATTATATGATGAAGCATTGTATTCGATTTTTCTATTTATGTATATATCAAAGATAAAATCTAAGTATAAAGATTATATTGTTGTTGTCCTTCCTAGTAGTTATGATGATAATCACAAGCGTGGTTTTATTCCAAATGTAAAAATCTTTGAACATACAAACTTAGAACTATTCACGGGGTTATATAAAAAGAATAATTATAAACAAACAAATCAAAAAAATCGTGAGCGAGTGCGAGAGGTAATAAAACTAAAAGATGGGCACAAACTTACGCATAAAAAAGTATTATTGTTTGATGATGTAATAACTTCAGGAAATACATTGTATGCTGCTATAACTTTGATTGAACAATATCGTCCAAGTAAGATTGAAATAATGGTGTTGAGTAGTAAACAAAATAAGACAAAATATTTCTAAAACTAACAGAATATTCTATGAAATATTAAATAATCCTTGATTAATCTGCTTAATTTGTTAGGATACGAAATTTGTCGGTTGAAAAAAGTTTATATTTTTCGATTGTAACTTTATACTGTAATTAGCCATTGAATTAAGGGGTGATAAAATGCAAGGAAAAGTAAAATGGTTTAACGCTGAAAAAGGATTTGGGTTTATTGATAGAGGACAAGGAACAGATATATTTGTACATTATAGCCAGATTCAATTGGATGGGTATAAAACTCTTCAAGAAGGAGAAGTTGTAGAATTTGAATTATTTCAAAGTGAGCGCGGAATGCAAGCAAAGCATGTAACTAAAGTATAAAAGCGACATAAAAGGACAGTAGATACTGTCTTTTTTTATAATGTAAACCTTATTTTCATATAATTTATCAT
>CAYJEM010000042.1:0-15751 GCA_964369175.1 uncultured Erysipelotrichales bacterium
AATTCTTCAATTGATTGCAGATTAGCTAGTATTGTAATTGTTAACATAAAATTCTCCTTTTTATAAAGTATAACATAACAAAAAATGTTTTTATAATTTTTCTTTATACATTATCCTATTTTTAGTATAATGGATAGAAATAAAGGGGTGAAATTATGGGGGTAAAAAAAGATTATAAACATGTTATTATAAAAATTGGTACTAGTTCTTTGTGTGATAAGCAGGGGGTTCTTTCGAAAGAAAGAATGCTTAAGATTGTAGAACAAGTCGTTAATTTAAAAAGAAGTGGTATTGATGTAACGATTGTTAGTAGTGGAGCAATTGGTGCTGGAATAGGGGTAATGAAATTATCTACAAGGCCAACAACGATACAAAAAAAACAAGCATTGGCAGCAATTGGACAAGCAAGTTTGATGAAGGCATATGAGGATTTATTTTCATTATTTGATTTTCATTGTGCACAAATACTAGTCAATCATGATGATTTTGATGATCGTGGAAGATTATTAAATTTATCAAATGCGATGCAAGCAATTAATGAATATGGAGTAATTGCGATTGTAAATGAAAATGATACCTTGGCAGTTGATGAAATACGAGTCGGTGATAATGATTCACTTGCAAGTATGCTAGTACCAATTGTAAATGCTGATTTGTTAATCTTGTTATCAGATATTGATGGATTATATGATGATAATCCACATACTAATTCAAATGCAAGATTAATCAAAGAAGTTCATACGATTGATGATACAATTCATTCAATGGCAAAAGATTCATCAAGTAGTGTTGGTACAGGGGGTATGACTACTAAAATCAAGGCTGCAAAAATTGTTACTGATTTTGGTTGTGATATGGTTATCATTAATAATCAAAGAGATAATGGTATCGTAGATGTTGTAAATAAAGTAGCTATTGGTACATACTTTTATGCAAGTGTAAATACGTTATCTTCAAAAAGTCACTGGTTATTATATCGAACACTTTCGAAAGGTCAGTTAGTTGTTGATGATGGTGCAAAGAATGCAATTGTCTTGAAACATACAAGTTTACTTCCTTCGGGAATTGTTGATGTTATTGGTAATTTTACTACTGGTCAAGTAGTTGATGTAGTTGACGGAGATGGAAATGCAATAGCTAGAGGAATCGTACATTACGCTAGTGATGAAATTCGGTTAATAAAAGGGAAACAAAGTAGTGATATTGAAACTATTTTACAATATAAAGATTATAATGAAGTTATTCATGCAAATAATTTAGTTGTTATTCGATAAGGGGGATATTATGGAAGCAATCAAAGATATATTACATGATGCTAAAATTGCATCAAAAACAATGTATCAATTAGATACATCTACAAAGAATGATATTTTAAAAGCAATTTCAAAAGGATTACTTAATAATCTTGATATCATTATTAAAGAAAATAAAAAGGATATTAATAATGCAACAAGTAATGGTTTATCATCCTCTATGATTGATCGTTTATTATTAGATAAAAAACGTATTGAAGCAATGGCTGATGATATATTAAAGATTGTTGATCTTGATGATCCAATTGGTGAAGTTATTCAAGAAATAACTAGACCAAATGGCATCTTAATAAAACAAAAAAGAGTTCCTTTAGGAGTAATAGGAATCATTTATGAATCGAGACCAAATGTTACAGTAGACTTAGCTGTATTATGTATTAAAACAAGTAATGTATGTGTCTTAAAAGGTGGTAAAGAAGCGATGTATTCAAATCGAATACTTGTTGCAATCATTCAAGATGCCATTACTACAATTACTAAACAAAAATGTGTGTTTTTAGTAGAAATTAAAGAACGCATGCAAACAGATATACTTTTAAAAGCAAAATCATATATTGATGTAATCATTCCACGAGGTAGTGCCGGTTTAATAAACTATGTTGTAAATAATGCAACTGTTCCAGTTATCGAAACTGGTGCTGGTATTTGTCACTTATATGTAGATAAAGATGCTAATATAGATATGGCTATAAGGATTGCGCTTAATGGTAAAATTCAAAGACCATCTGTATGTAACTCCTTAGAAACAATATTAGTACATGAAGATATTGCTAGTGAGTTTTTACCAAAACTACAAGCAACTATGAATAATGTCGTAATGTATGGTGATGATAAAACAACAAAAATCATCGATGTTAATCTTGTAAATGATAACTCTTATGACACTGAGTATAATGATTATATATGTAATATTAAAGTTGTTGCTACAATGGATGAGGCAATTGAACATATATATAATCATTCAACAAAACACTCCGAAGTAATTGTTAGTGAAAATAATGATTCTTGTAAACTGTTTTTAGAAGCGATTGACAGTAGTTGTGTATATGCCAATGTATCAACTCGTTTTAGTGATGGGGGTGAATTTGGCTTTGGGGCTGAAGTTGGAATTAGTACTCAAAAATTACATGCTAGAGGACCAATGGGGTTAAAAGAGATTACTTCTACAAAATATGTTATTACAGGTAGTGGTCAAATACGATAAAGGATTTTTAAAAATCCTTTTTTTATTTTGTTGACATTAATTAGCATACTAACTATAATGTTTAGTATACTAAATATAAAGGTTAGTATACTAACTATTAAGGAGGTGTATTATGAATGGTGTAAGTATTCATGAAGTTGAAAGGTTATTGCTTCAACTTGGTGAAATGAAAAAGAGTTTTCATGATTTGATGGTATTAAGTACATCAAATATTGATATTGAAGTGAATGGTATGCAGTTCCAATTGTTGATGATGTTATATCATGAACCAGATATAAATCAAAAAGAAATCGCTATTAGAAAGAATATTACTCAAGCAACGTTATCTGTACGTTTAAGTAGACTTGAAAAGATGGGGTTGATTGAAAAAGTTTTAAATGGTGATGATAAACGTAATTTTCATATTAAGTTAACAAAAAAGGGTAAAGATACAGTTAATATGGCTAAACCTGAAATTGAAAATACTTTAATGAAGTTAGTTGATGGTTTTTCATTAGCTGAGATTAATGAAATGGAACAGTATTTAGTTAGAATGGTTACGAATATTAAGAAAATTAAGGAGGAAGAGTAATGCTTAAATTATCAAAGTATATATTGCGATTTTGGTTTCCAATTTTACTGGTAGCTGGATTGTTGTTTGGTCAATCGCAAGCTGAACTAGCATTGCCAGATTACATGTCGGAGATTGTATCTACCGGTATTCAATCGCATGGTTTTAAAGGTAGTGTCAGTGATGTACTTTCAGTAGAAACGTATAATGATCTAGTATTAGTTGCTAGTGATGATGAAAAGAAGGTTATTGAAAGTAGTTATGATTTAGTTGCTTATAATGATTTAGATAAAGAAGTTAAGGATACTTTTACAAATATTGAAGGTAAAGATTTATATATTATTAAAGAGTTAGATAGCACACAACATAAAGAATTAGAAGATGCTTTAATTAGACCAATGTTAGTTTTTTCAATGGTTGAATCAATGGATAAACAATCATCTGAATATAAAGAAATGTTTGGTATGCTACCAGAAGGGGTAACACCTTATCAAGGTCTAGCAATGATGCCAGCTGATGCAAAAGCAGAGTTCAATAAAGAAATTGATACTCAAATTGAAACATTAGGAGAGTCTAATGTGTTAGTTGCTACAAGTAATTCATTAAAATTAGAATATGAAAGTCTTGGTGGTAATGTTAGCGTAGTTCAAAATAATTATATTTTTTCTAAAGGTTTAGAAATGTTAGGACTAGCACTGCTTGGTTCAATTGCAGCAATCTTGGTTTCACTAATTTCTTCAAGAATTGGGGCTAAGCTAGCAAGAGATGTCCGCAAAGATGTCTTTAAAAAAGTAGAAAGTTTTTCTAACCAAGAATTTAATTCAATTTCTACAGCTTCACTAATTACTCGTACAACAAACGATATTACCCAAATACAAACAGTAATGACAATGGTATTACGTATTGTATGTTATGCACCGATGTTAGGTATTGGGGCTTTGATTAAAGCATTGAATCAATCTCCATCAATGACTTGGATTATTATTGTTGTATTATTATTTATGTTCTGTGTTATTGCAGTTACATTTGCACTAGCATTACCTAAGTTTAAAGTTATTCAATCATTAATTGATAAATTAAATCTTACAACAAGAGAAAACTTAACAGGGATGCTTGTCATTCGTGCTTTTGGTAATGAAAAATATAGTGAAGATCGTTTTGATGATGCTAATCAAACCCTTACAAAAACAAACTTATTTGTAAATCGTGTAATGTCTGGTTTAATGCCAATTATGATGTTTGGATTTAATGTTGTTACTTTATTAATTATCTGGTTTGGTGGTCAACAAATCGATTTAGGAAACTTAGATATTGGTCAAGTGCTAGCATTTATGCAATATGCAATGCAAATTATTATGGGATTTTTAATGATTACAATTGTGGCAGTAATGTTACCTCGTGCAACAGTAGCAGCGCACCGTGTTCACGAAGTGTTATCAATTACACCACAAATTGTTGATCCACAAACGCCTAAAGAATTTTTAGAAAATCAAAAAGGGGTAGTTGAATTTGATAATGTAACATTTAAATATCCAGGTGCTAATGAAGCAGTACTTAGTGATATCAGCTTTGTTGCACGTCCTGGTAAAACAACAGCATTTATTGGTTCAACTGGTTCAGGTAAAAGTACCTTAATTAATCTTGTACCAAGATTTTATGAAGTAACGAGTGGTAGTGTAAAAGTATCAGGAGTCGATGTTCGTGATGTTAATCAATTTGATTTGCGTGAGCGTATTGGTTTAGTACCGCAAAAAGGTAATTTATTTACTGGTACAATTAAATCAAACTTATTATATGGTACAAATGAGGCTAGTGATGAGTATTTAGATAGAGTTATTGAAATATCACAAGCTAAAGAATTTGTTGAAACAAAAGAAGATGGAATGGAATCATCGATTTCACAAGGTGGTACAAATGTATCTGGTGGTCAAAGACAGCGTTTAGCGATTGCTAGAGCGTTAACTAAGAATCCTGAAGTATTAATCTTCGATGATAGTTTTTCTGCATTAGACTTTAAAACAGATGCCAAATTACGTCAAGAATTACAAGTGTTAATGGCTGAATCGAAAAATACAGTATTATTAGTTGGACAACGTATTGCAAGTATTATGTCAGCTGATCAAATTATTGTTCTTGATAAAGGGAAAATGGTTGGTATTGGAACTCATGATGAGTTAATGAAAAACTGTAGTGTATATCAAGAAATTGCTTATTCACAACTTTCGAAGGAGGAATTAGAAAATGAGTAAAGATAAAAATATTCCTCGTAAAGGTCCTGGAGGACCAGGTGGTGGACCTGGAGCACATAGTGTTGCAGTTGAAAAAGCGAAGGATTTAAAAGGTACTTTAAAGAAGTTACTTGCTTATTTAAAACCTTATTATGGTAAATTAGTAATTGTAATAATATTTGCAGTTGGTTCAACAATTTTTACAATTGTTGGTCCAAAGATTCTTGCCAATGCAACAAATGCCTTAGTAGAAGGTGTTACTAAACAAATGCAAGGATTGGGTGGTATTGACTTTGGATATATTTGGGAAGTTATATTTACATTAATTATCCTATATGTAATAAGTATGATTTTTGGTTTAATTCAAGGATATGTCGTATCTGGGGTTGCCCAAAAAGTAGCTTATGATTTACGTGAGGCAATCTCCCTTAAAATGTCTAGAATGCCACTAAATTACTTTGATACTCATAGTAGTGGTGATACATTATCTAGAGTAAGTAATGATGTTGATACAATAGCTCAATCATTAAATCAAAGTTTATCACAAATTATAACTTCAGCTGTATCCGTTGTTGGTATCTTAATAATGATGTTTACTATTAATGTTGTAATGACATTAGTAGCATTGCTTGTATTACCGGTATCAATGTTCTTAATTATGTTTGTTATGAAAAGATCACAAAAGTATTTTGAACAACAACAAGATAGTTTAGGTGATGTTAATGGACATGTTGAAGAGATGTATGGTGGACACCAAGTTGTAAAAGCTTTTAATGGAGAAAAGGACTCTGTTGAAAAGTTTAATGAATACAATGATGAATTATATAAATCGGCGTGGAAATCACAATTCTTTTCAGGGTTGATGATGCCAATTGCAAGCTTTGTTGGAAATGTTGGATATGTAGCGGTATGTTTAGTTGGTGGTATTTTAGCAGGTGGTGGCGGTATCTCAATTGGGGATATTCAAGCATTTATCCAATATGTGCGTCAATTTAATCAACCAATTGCACAACTTGCACAAGTTATGAATATGTTACAATCTACTGGAGCAGCAGCTGAGCGTGTATTTGAATTCTTAGAAGAAGTTGAATTAGATGATGAAACCCCAGTAGTAACAAGTGAACAATTACAAGATGCTCGTGGAAGTGTTACATTTAGTAATGTTAACTTTGGATATACTCCAGAAAAAACAATCATTAATGATTTTTCATTGCATGTACATTCTGGTCAAACAGTAGCTATTGTAGGACCAACAGGTGCTGGTAAAACAACAATTGTAAAATTATTAATGCGTTTCTATGAAATAAATGGTGGTAGTATCTTTATTGATGGTCATGATATTAAAGACTATTCTAGACAAGATTTACGTAGTTTATTTGGAATGGTATTACAAGATACATGGTTATTTAATGGTACTATTGAAGATAACTTACGTTATGGTAAACTTGATGCTAGTGATGAAGTGTTGAAAAAAGCTTGTGAAATGGCTTATGTTGAACATTTTGTTGAAACATTAGAAGATGGTTATCAAACTGTTCTTGATGAAGAAAGTAGTAATATTTCTCAAGGACAAAAACAGTTACTAACAATTGCTAGAGCATTTATAAAAGATCCAAAAATCTTGATTCTTGATGAAGCAACTTCATCAGTAGATACGCGTACTGAAGTATTGATTCAAAAAGGAATGGAAAGATTAATGGAAGGTAGAACAAGTTTTGTAATTGCCCATAGATTATCAACAATCCGTGATGCTGATACAATTATTGTTATGAAAGATGGAGATATTATTGAACTTGGAAATCATGAAAGTTTAATTGAAAAAGATGGTTTCTATGCCTCACTATATCAATCACAATTTGAAGGTTAGTAAGAATGATTAAGCAGGTAAAACCTGCTTTTTTGTTTTTTATTGATGTTGCAAAATATGTGATATTTTAGTATCATCAATACTATAAATTATAAGTAGGTATGTGTAATGAAAAATAAAACATTTAGACAAAGTGTTCAATGTGCAATAAAAGGTATTTATATTGCACTAAAAACAGAAAAAAATTTCAAATATTATACAGTAATCGCAATAACATTTTTATTGTTCAATATATATTTACAATCAACATTATTAGAGTATGTTATCTTAGTGATAACTACAATGATGGTTTTTGCCTTAGAATGTGTAAATACCGCTATTGAACATCTTGCAAATATGATCGATAGTAAGTACAATCAAGCAATTAAAGTACTTAAAGATATAAGTGCGGGGGCAGTGCTATTTGCTGGAATTGGTTTTTTTGTTTCACAAGGGATTATTTTAGGGGCAAAGTTATGGTAATTGAATTTTATATCGCATTAATGCCAGTTATATTAGGTGGAGTATTTAATATGATTTTTGTAAAAACTAATTTCTATAAACGATATGCTTTTCCTCTTGATTTTGATAAGAATTTTATTGATAATAAGAGAATTTTTGGAAAAAATAAAACATACATAGGTTTTATATCAATGATTATCTTTACATCAATATTTCAAATTGTATGGGGATATATATCATCATATTATCAATTAACAAATATTGTATATTTGCATATTGATAATACACTAATAAATAATTTATATGTTGGGGCAATGTTTGGTTTTTTATACATGATTGGAGAACTTCCAAATAGTTTCATTAAGCGTCGCATAGATATTATGCCTGGTAAAACAGCATCAGGAATTTGTGGTATAATCTTTTTTTTTGCAGATCAAATAGATTCTATAAGTGTCATCGCTTTGTATCTAGGAGTTCTTGCAAGTCTAAATACATATAGTATTATAATATGTATATTAGTGGGGGGATTTACCCATATATCAATAAATATAATTTTATATTTATTAAAAATACGAAAGAATATATAGAGGGAATAGTATGATAGGGTATTATAATAAATCAGTTATATTAACATATATAGGACTAACGTTTTCAATTGTTGGAGTCTATTTTTCTATTCATCTATCTTATGACAATGCATTTATATGTTTAATTATTGCTGGGATTTGTGATTTGTTTGATGGTAAAGTAGCTAGTTTAGTAAAGCGTGATAAAGATCAAAAAGCATTTGGTAAAGAAATAGATTCTTTATGTGATGTTGTTTCTTTTTTAGTGTTTCCATTTGTATTATTTATCATGTTAGCTTCGAGTTATTGGTATGTAGGAATTATATATGTATTATGTGGAATTATTCGTTTAGCGTGGTTTAATGTATTTTTTGAAGTTGGGTCAACGCATTATACGGGACTACCAGTAACATATGCAGCATTGATTTTTCCAGTATTATATTGTCTTATTACATTTTTATCATTACCATCAATATTATATGTTGTTTTTTATATTCTTGTTGCAATCTGTTTTATAGTAAATATTGCAATAAAGAAACCAACAGGTATATGGTATGTTGTGTTTTTATTTCTAGCAATCATTACGAGTATTGTAATTATAATATTGTAGGTAATTGTATGAAAGATAAAATATGGGATATTGAAAAATCATGTTATATTGAAGAACATGAGGAGAGTGAGCAGTTTTTAAAGTTTTTGTATACGACATTTTGTGGACGGGTATTGTTAAAGTTTGTATATAGTCAAAGGTGGTTTTCAAAACTTGTTGGGATATATTTAAAGAGCTCACTATCATTAAAAAAGTTATATCGTTTTTCAAAAAAGCATCATATTGATAATATCAAACAATATAAAAGCTTTAATGATTATTTTATTCGCAAAGAAAACAGTGATTTTTCTACAAAATGTAGTAAACTTGTTTCACCATGTCAAGGAAAATTGTCGATTTATCCAATTGATAAAGACTTGCATCTTGAAGTAAAAGATTCAATCTATACTCTTAATCAACTTATTGATGATGAAATTGATTTATCAATATATAAAGGTGGCTATGCATTTGTTTTTCGTTTATCACAACATGACTACCATCGATATCATTTTATAGATGATGGTAAAATCACCTATAATAAAAAAATCAAAGGATGTCTACATACCGTTCGGCCAATTGCTAGTGGCTTGCAAGTATTTCATAGAAATAGCAGAGAAGTTACATGTTTAGATACTGATAATTTTGGTAAGGTTATTCAAATAGAAGTTGGAGCAATGTTAGTTGGTAAAATTAATAATCATGATTTGGATGTTTTTAAAAAAGGTCAAGAAAAAGGTTATTTTGAATATGGTGGTTCAACAGTTATTTTATTGTTGCCCGCAAATAGTATTACTTTAAATAAAGATATAGAACTACATATTCAAGATGAAATAAAGGTAACTGTAGGAAAGGGGTTAGCAGATGTTAAAAAGAATTAATATATATTGCAGGGAAATGTTTCCAATTATTCCTAGACTATTGCTGGCATTAATTTTATTTTTTGAGATTTATTTTATTATTTTATTAAATAATGGTATAACAAATTTTACCATTGGTATTGAGGAATTTATTGGTGGCTTTACGGTGTTTAGTTTCTTATTATTACTACGTATTGCGGATGATTTTAAAGATTATGAACATGATTGTCGTTTGTTTAGTCATCGTCCATTGCCTTCAAATCGTGTTTATAAAAAAGATTTAAAATTATTTTTAATTGTTTTAATAAGTATTACAGCATTGTTAAATATTGTATTTATGAATAATGTTTTCTTTTTTATATTACTCTATACATATGGTTTCTTTATGGCGATGTGGTTCTTTCAAAAACATAAGATACAAAAAAGTTTACCACTAGCATTGATTACCCATAATCCTGTTCAAATTATTTTAAACATATATGTAATATCATACACATGTATTAAATACGCAATTAATCCATTTTCATTGGTTGTAGTTCTTACTTGTTTTACTTTATATTTTCCAGCATTGATTTGGGAAATTACAAGAAAGATTAGAGCTCCAAAAGAAGAAACAGAATATGTAACATATTCTAAATTATTTGGATACCAAAAAGCAGTTCATTTTGTTATGATACTTGCTTGGTTAGATATTTTTACAAACTTTTTATTAGTATGGAATATTAATAAATATGCCATTATAGCATTACTTATTAATATTGTATGGATATCGATGACATGTATTCGTTATTGTAAAAATCCATATGCTTTTAAGATCTTACCAAAAATGGAGAGATATACATATATACAAGAAATTATTATGTTGTTAATTATTCCTTTATATATGATTATTGGTAGATTGTAGGTGATGTTATGAAAGCGACTAATTTATATAAATTAAAAGAGTTAGGTTATCAAGTACCAGATTTTCTTGTTTTTGATAATGTAGATAATATTCAAATAGATACCCTTAGTGGTAATTTATTTGCAGTACGCAGTAGTTATTCTAAAGAAGATACAAAACAACATTCTTATGCTGGTCAATTTGAAACAATTTTAAATGTTTCAAAGGAGGATATAATAACTGCTTGTCATAAGGTATTTAGTGCAACTAGTCGTAGTAAACATTATCAAAGCATTCAAAACCTTCAAGATGATGGTAAAATGCGTGTTATTGTTCAAGAAATGATTAATAGTGAAGTAGCAGGGGTATTATTTAGTGCCAATCCTCAAGGTATCTTAAATGAAATGGTATTTGTTGTTGGTAGGGGACTTGGTGATGGTGTCGTTGATGGTACAAAACTTGTAAATACATATTACTATAATAAAGACATGGATTCATTTTATAATGAAATTCAAGATGAAAGTATTTGTTTATCAATTGATATTGTTAATGAATTATGTATGCTTGCAAGTAAAATTCAAAATGATTTTGAAACCTATGTTGATATCGAATTTGCGATTAAAGATGGAATTATCTGGATATTACAAGTACGACCAATAACAACATTACCAAAACAAAATAAAATTATTTTAGATAATAGTAATATTGTTGAAAGCTATCCAGGAATTAGTTATCCACTTACACAAGATTTTGCGAGTGTTGTTTACACGCAAGTATTTACGAGTGTTGTAACGTTGCTTTCTAGTCAAAGCAAGGCAAATGATGTTCAAGGAATTGTTGAAAATATGGTTCAACCATGTAATGGTAGGATGTATTATTCAATTAATCAGTGGTATACCTTATTGCATTGTTTACCATTTAAAAAGAAAATTATCCCTATCTGGCAAGAAATGCTTGGGGTTGAAAGTAATGAAATTGTTTTAGAGAAAAATATCCCTTTTTCAATCTTTGATAAAATGATAATGTTTATAAAGTTTCCTTGGTTACTTTATAGAACCCCAAAGAAAATGAAACAACTTGATGATTATTTTGTCATTCAAATAGAACACTATAAAAACCAAGTAAAAAAATGTAAAACAAGTGAAGAGTATTTATCTTTATATAAAGAGATGGAAATAGAACTAGGAAAAAAATGGGGGATCACCTTACTAAATGACTTATATGCTTTTATCTTTACTGCACTAGCAAAGAAAAAACACCAAAATGAACTGCAAAACATCGCTCAATTAGAAAGCATTAAACCAGTTTATGCACTGCAACAAATTGTTGCAGTTGCAAAAACACAAGGAATGAATTCATCAAAATATCATCAAATGGTTGGTAAGTATATTGAAAACTACGGTGATCGATGTTTAGAAGAATTAAAATTAGAAACAAAAACATTCCGTACAAATCCTGAACTTTTAGATGCCTATATTACTTCAATGCTAGAATGTAAGGTATCACTAGAGACTAGCCATGAACCAGCAAAGAAAACATCATTTAGTTTACGTCATGCAAAATTAGGCATTTTAAACCGTGAATCTTCAAGATTAAATCGTTGTCGAATATTTGGTGTATGCCGTAGTATTTTGTTAGAAATTGGGAAGATTATGCATGAAAATAAACATCTTGAAAATCATGATGATATCTTTTGGTTACATATACATGAAATTGAACAATATTCAATAACGCCAAAATCATACAATGAAGTCATATCAAAACGTAAAAAGGAATACGAACAGTATGAACATATTCCAGCATATAATCGACTTGTTTTTAATGGGACTGTATTTAATAAAACAATGGTAGCAAATACTAGTCAAATGATTGATGATAATAAAGCGTTACATGGGACACCGTGTTCTCCCGGAAAAGTTAAAGCACAAGTATTGGTTTTAGATAAGCCATCTTTAGATATTGATACAAGTGGTAAGATTATTGTAACAACAACGACTGATCCAGGATGGGTATTTTTATTACAACATGCTAGTGGAATAATTGCTGAAAAAGGTTCTTTATTATCCCATACAGCAATTATAACTAGAGAGTTACAAATACCTTCAATTGTAGGTGTAAAAGATGCTACAAAAAGATTAACGAGTGGTCAAGTAATTGAATTAGATGGTAGTAGTGGGCGTATTACTTTAATTGAGGAGGACTAGTATGCTTGTATCAAAAGTTGAAAATAAACAAGATATTAAAAAGTTTTTATCATTACCTCAAACATTGTATTCAAAGAACAAAAATACCCAAGATTATAAAACAGAAAAACAATTGCTTACAAATAATCATATATTGTCAAAGTATTTTACGGTTCATCCATATATTATTGAAAATAATAATAGAGTTGTTGGTAGATGGATTGTTACCATCTACCATAATGAAAAGAATGTAGGATATTTAGGGTATGTTGAAATGATAAACAATGATGAAGTCATAGAATTATTGTTTTCATCAATAGACAACATATGTAATACATTATCTATTGATAAATTAATTGGACCAGTTAATGCTTCATTTTGGATAGGGTATCGTTTAAAAACAAATAATTTTAATGATTTATTTGTTAATGAACCATATAACAAGGAATACTATCAAGATGCTTTTTTAAAGGCAAACTATCAAGTAATAAGTCAATATAATTCAACGATATATCACGCAGTCGATAGTACCTACTTGCCAAGACGAGTATTTAAGAACTATAAACAACGACTAGGAAGTAATTACCATATATGTGATTTAGAGATGGACCAATTTGATAAAATCCTCAAAGAGTTATATGTACTATTTACAAACTTATATAGTGATTTTCCAACATATAAAGAAATAACACTTGATGAGTTTACAAGTTTATTTACAAACTTGAAGCATATAGTTCATCCTCATATGATAAAACTAGCGTATTACAATGATCAACTTGTAGGTTTTTTTATAAGTTTACCAGACTATAAAAACCATCTTCAAAATCCATTGAAAATTAAAAATCTATACCAGATACTTAAAATAAAAAAATCACCAACACGTTATGTTCATTTATACATGGGGGTTGATCGTTTCCATCTAGGTTTAGGTAGTGCGCTTACTAATGCAATTGTAGAAGTATTAAAAGAAAATCAGTTGCCATCAATTGGTGCACTTATTCAAGATGGGAAGGTAAGTGCCTCGTATCATAAAACAAGTCAAATCGATATAAATACATATGCATTATATATAAAAACATTTGATAGAAACTAAACTAGCTTCTACCAAATGTTTTCTTTATTATCTTATCATATGTGCGATCACCAAATACACGGTGAGCTACTACTAAAGGCTTGGCTCCATATCCAAGTAAATATTTTGTTTTAGGTTTTTTTACAGTTACTGCTTTAACAATGCATCTTGCAATTGTTGAAGGTGATGTTAGTAGTTTACTACGGTATGTTTTTTTCATACCTTCACTAATTGTTTTACATTGTTTTTCATATGGAGTATCAATGCCTACTTCTTCTAAATTATTTGCAGCGATATTACCCCAATTGGTTTTAATACCACCAGGTTGAATTAAGATAACATCAATTCCAAAAGGTTCAACTTCTAAACGCATTGAATGACTAAGGCCTTCAACAGCATACTTTGTAGAATGATAGAAAGCACCCATAGGAGTCCATATACGTCCACCCATTGATGAAATATTAACAATTTTACCATATTGATTATTACGCATATATGGTAAAACTAGCTTTGTTAAGTATATCAAACCAAATACATTTACTTCAAATTGATCACGAATCTTTTCCATGCTTGTATATTCTACTGGGCCATACAGTCCATATCCAGCATTATTTACTAATACATCAATTCTTTTATGACACTTAATTATACAATTTACAACTTTATCCATTGAATCTTTTGACGTAACATCTAATACTTTTAAACGAATTCCTAAATCTTCTAATTCACGTACCTTATCAATGTTTCTAGCACCACCATAAACAATATATCCTGCATGTAATAATTGCAGGGCAGTTTGTTTACCGATTCCTGAAGAAACACCTGTTACTAATGCAACTTTCATATCCTACCTCCGTTCATATATCTTAATAATACCAAAAACAGTAAAATGAAACGACGAATATGATAGTTTTTTACACTAATAAATGAAGTTATGTTAAAATGTAAAAGGAGGTAAGATGATGAATATAGAAATAATAAACGTTGGGACAGAACTATTACTAGGGGAAATAGTTAATACCAATGCAACATATATCCAAAAGATGTGTAAGGAGTTAGGTTTTAATGTATATTATCAAACGGTTGTAGGTGATAACGATGATCGCTTTTTACAATGTTTAGAGACAGCTTTTAGCCGTGGGGCTAATTGTGTTATAACAACTGGGGGACTAGGTCCAACACAAGATGATGTAACAAAAGAAATAAGTGCAAAGTACTTAGGGTTACCACTAGTATTACATCAAGAAGAATTAGATAAAGTCATTGCTAAGATAGATTTTATATCAACAAGTAAAATTATTCCTAAAAACAACCATAAACAAGCATACTATCCACGTGACGTATATATCCTAGAAAACGATATTGGGACTGCTAATGGTTGTATTATGCAAAATGAAAATAAAACAATAATCAACTTACCAGGACCACCTAAAGAATTACGTTATGTATGTGATCATTCCTTGTTACCATATTTAAAACAATACCAAAAAGATGTATTATTTACAGAAGATATAAAAACATATGGAATTGGTGAAAGCCGTGTTGATGAATTATTATATAATATTATTAATGATCAACAAGATGTATCCATTGCTCTGTATGCAGGGGAAGGAATTGTCCGTATCCGTCTAGGTGTAAAATCAAAATCCAAAGTAGATGCAACAAGTCGCATGCAACTTGTAAAACAACAAATCCAAGATATATTAAATGAATACATTATTGATGAAAAACAAATTCGTCAATATGTACAAGATAATATCCCTACATATTGTATTGAGTATTTAGATGACTATCGTCTACCTAAAGAAATCAACCTAGGAGATAATCAAACAGATGTAAATCCAAGTTTACGTATACAGATTTCATGTAAAACTGAAGTGCTTGGAGAAATCGTTACATTTACTTTATGTTATAAGGAACATAAAGAAACCGTTACCATTGCTTTTTTAAGTGAAGCAAACTTATCGATTGTTAAATTAGAGGCTAAATTAGTGTTTA